>NZ_DOPT01000059.1:374324-379227 GCF_003512625.1 Herpetosiphon sp.
CCCTCTCCCACTGCGGCGGGCGAGGGGCTTTTGCGCAGTTTAGGTTTACTGGCTCTCGCCTCGCTTGGCGGAAGCGCGGGTTGAGTGGCGAGGGGTTGCTTAAACGATTTCGCCCCACAAGTCGTAATCGGTGGTTTTGTTGATGGCAATCTTGGCAAATTGGCCAACGTCGGCAGCGCCATAGCCAAAGACCAAGCCATCAACTTCGGGGGCATCGCGATACGAACGCCCAACCACAATCGCCCGACCATCATCATCAGTGCCAGTGCCTTCGACCAATACCTTCATGGTTTGGCCGACAAACCGCGCAGTGCGAGCACGCGAAATCACTTGTTGCACCGCCATGGCTTCGTTCCAACGCCGCTCTTTGACTCGCTCAGCGACTTGATCGGGCAATTCGCCAGCAACTGTGCCTGGCTCCAATGAATAGCGGAACATGCCAACGCGATCAAATTGCATTTCTTCGAGGAATTCGAGTAAAGCTTTGAATTCATCGCGGGTTTCGCCAGGATAGCCCACAATAAACGTTGTGCGTAACGACAAATCGGGCATGGCTTGGCGCAACGAATTGACAATTGCTTTGGTTTTGTCGGTGTCGGGTGGGCGGCGCATGCGGCGCAAGGTATCAGGGTGGGCATGCTGCAATGGCATATCGACATAATGACACAATTGTGGCAGCCGCGCCATGGTTTCGACCAAATCAGGCGTAACCGATTGAGGATACGCGTACATCAGCCGAATCCAGCGGTCGGCTGGTACAACTGCGGCTAACTCTTCGAGCAAAACCCCCAGGCCATTTTGTTTCATGCCCAAATCGCGGCCATAATCGGTGAGGTGCTGGGCAACCAGAATAATTTCTTGCACCCCAGCCTCGACCAACTCACGCGCTTCACCTAAAATCGAGCCAACCGCTTTTGAGCGCATATCGCCTTTGAACGAAGGAATCGTACAGAAGGCACAGCGCAAATTACAGCCATCGGAAATTTTGAGATAGGCCGAGGGGCCGCGTTTGTTGCGGGTAATCGCGGTTGTGCGCCAATCGCCATAGGCTCCGAGGCTATCGCCAGTTGCGGCAGGCGTGAGGCTAAGATTAAGCCCTGTGCTGGGCATTGCACTTGGTGCGCCGCCCATCAAGGGAATCCCAAAGCCTGTGGTTTTGCTAGGCGCAACGCCGCCAGCCACAACTGAACCGATGCGCATCCATTCTTTGGTGCTGAGGGTGGCATCAAGCTTAGGCACACGTGAACGTAAGACATCGCCATGGCTTTCGGCCATACAGCCAGCCGCAATTAATTTCTGGCCTGGCGCTTTGTTGTTGGCCAGCTCTTGCAACACGCCCACGGTTTCTTCGCGGGCAGCGTTGATAAACGAACAGGTATTGACGATCACCACGTCAGCGCCATCGCTGCTATCGACGGCGGTGTGGCCTTCGCGCGTCAGAATGCCATGCATGCCTTCGCTATCGACGGTATTTTTCGGACAGCCTAAAGTAATGATATGAAACTTCATGTGTTGTATAAACTCGATGAGGCAAGCCTCGTTGATTAAACATTAAGATCGATGTGTCTATTGTACCAGCAAGTTTCAGCTTCGGCTGTAATTGAACTCCAAAGAAAGTGAGGCTTCATGAACGAAATTCAATTGCGGCGATTAAATTGGCCGCATGATCGGGCAGCGATTGGCTTGCTCGACACCAGTTTTAGCACTACAACGATCTATCAATTACACCAAACAGAGTTAACTATGCACTTAGCGTTGGTCGATTTGGCTAGCCCGTTTGAAAAACATTACGATTTGAGCGAGGATTATGCGCGTTTGCCGCAGCACGATTGGGTCTTGGTGGCCGAAGATCAATCTCAGGTGGTGGGTTTGGCGGCAGTCGAATATCAACAATGGAATCGGCGGGCAGTGCTCGAACATTGTTATGTGGATCGGCATTATCGTGGGCGGGGCTTGGGCCGACAATTGCTCACGGCAGCGATCGCGGCGGCGCGGCAATTATCGGCGCGTTGTTTGTGGCTCGAAACTCAAACGACTAATCCAGCCGCAATTGAATTTTATCGCACAGTCGGCTTCCGTTGGTGTGGCAGCGATTGGCAATTGTATGATCCTTTCGCGCTTGACCCACGCGAGATCGCCCTCTTTTTTAGTTACGACCTCACCTAGCTTGGGTCATCGGGGCAAAGTTTAACCTGTTGGCTGGTATAAATTAGTGGCCGCATTGGGCCATGGCCTGGGTAGAGCCACTCCACGCCACGTTCGCGCAAGGCCTGAAAACTGTTTTCGACCAAGGCTTGGCTCTCAGCATCGGCGGCGTAAGGTTGTAAATCGCCAGTAAAAGCAATACCCTGATCGAGCACCAAACTAATGCTATCGGCTGAGTGACCTGGCGTGTGGATGATCTCGCCAGCGATGGCGATTGAAGCCAACCATTCGCGGCTTTGTGCAAGGCTGATGATGGTGGTATGTTCGGGCGTAATCGGCTGATAGTTTACCTCGGGCTTGATTAAACTTTTGAGCAAGGGAATGGCTGGTTGTTGTTCTTCCGCCACAATCAACTGAATGCCCTTGGATTTAAGTTCTTGCACCAAGCCAGCGTGATCGGGGTGATAATGGGTGATCAGCATGGAATGAATTTGAGCTAAATCCACGTCATGTCGTTTGAGCGTGGCCAGCAATTTGCCCCAAGTACCTGGCCAGCCAGCATCGACCAGCAAAAAACCATAAGTCGAGCCAACCAGGTAATAATTGGTTGAATCGTAGCCAACATTCAGAATTCCAAATGGCATTGGTTTGCCTCCATCACAATGAATTGAGGGTAGATTAACCGAATTAGTTGGCTGATTGGCTCCACCATAAGGCTTATTTTGCTTCAGCCCTTGGGATAAGGCTTGGGTTTAGAACAACGGACGAGTGCCGCCATGGCCGGGATACAACAAGGTTACGCCGCGTTTTTGCAGTTCTTGCCAACTTTGTTCGATCAAGGCTGGATTTTCGTCGCTATTCGCGTAAGGGTGTAAATCGCCAATGAAAGCGATCCCATTATCCAAAATCAAACTAACACTATCATCAGAATGACCAGGTGTTAGAATAATTTCGCCAGCAATGCCAATTGACGCGAGCCACTGCCGCGTATCTTCAATCCGCAGCACAATTGTTTGATCGAAGGTAATTTCTTGGTAGTGGTATTGAGGTTTGATGTAGGTTTTTAAGATGGGAATGGCGAAACGTTGTTGTTCGATGACCACTAATTGCACGCCTTGGGCTTTTAGTTCTTGGACGAGGCCAGCATGATCGGGATGATAATGGGTAACAAGTAGGTAGCGAATTGTCGTAAAAGCGATAGCTTGACGGTTTAGTTGGGCCATTAATTTAGCCAAACTACCAGGCCAACCAACATCGAGCATTAAAAAACCTTCAGTAGCCCCAATTAGGTAATAATTGGTTTCGTCGTAGCCAACGTTGATGATTGTCGGTGTCATAGTAGAATGTCCTCTCTAAAAGGTTACTCACCACACTCGCGGCCTTATAGTAACCTATCTTATTTAGCTGTAATACAGCCTTGGGTCTGAGTACAACGGTAACTAAACCATAACCATGGGTCGTATGAATATTCCTTGCCAGAGCCAACCTGATAGTGCTAGGATAGCCATAATTAATCGGGCTTGATTTCATGCAGATATAGATATTAAGGAGTTGTGCCATGGCCATTCGCAAAGTTGCAATTTTAACCAGTGGTGGCGATGCCCCAGGCTTAAACGGTGTTATTCGGGCTTTTGTAAAATCGGCAGTTTTAGAGCATGGCTGGGAAGTGGTGGGGATTGAAGATGGTTTTGAGGGTTTGGTTGGTACGCCGCGCCTGCGGCCTTTAGGATTGAAAGAAGTGCGTGGGTTGCTCGGTCGCGGCGGCACGATTTTGGGCAGCACCAACAAAGGTAATTTTGGTTGGCACAAAAATGCCGATGGCGAGCTGGTGCGCAACGATGCATCCTACCAAGAATTTGTGGCCAATGCCAAAGCTGAAGGTATCGATGCAGTCGTGGTCTTAGGCGGCGAAGGTAGTCAATCGATCGCCCACGATTTGGGGAGCTTTGGTTTGCCAGTGGTTGGCGTGCCCAAAACGATCGATAACGATTTGGTGGGTACAGACCAAACCTTCGGTTTTGATACAGCGATTGGGGTTGCTACCGATGCGCTTGATCGCTTGCACACCACCGCCGAAAGCCATGATCGGGTGATGGTGCTCGAAGTCATGGGTCGCCATGCGGGCTGGATTGCCTTGCACGCTGGCTTGGCTGGCGGGGTTGATGCCATCCTGATTCCTGAAATTCCCTTCGATTTACGCGCTCTGGCCCACAAAATTGGCGAACGTGATGCATTTGGTTCATCGTTTAGCATCATTATCGTGGCTGAGGGCGCAATGCCAGCCGGCGGCGAGGCAATTTACCAACGCGAAGGCTTGCTCGGCGGGATTGGCTATTACGTTGCCAATCAATTGGCTGAATTAACTGGCAAAGATACCCGGGCAGTCGTGTTGGGGCATATTCAACGTGGTGGCTCACCTACGCCGATCGATCGAATTTTGGCTTCACGCTATGGAGTTGGCGCAGTTTGGGCGATCTCTCAAGGGCGCTTTGGCCAACTAGTGGCAATCCAAAACGATCAATTGATTACCGTGCCATTGCTTGAATGTGCCAACAAAATTAAGCCTGTGCCAGTTGATGGCCAAATGGTACGAACTGGCCGTTCGTTGGGCATTGTGTTTGGCGATGAAGAACAACGAATTAATCAATAGGTTTAACGTTATGCATTTTCAATCCATACATAACTGCTTTTATGGTTCGCCACCCTTCCGTCCCTCCGCCGGAGGGAAACGCAGGGTGTTTTCATCCCCCTGCACCCC
>NZ_DOPT01000058.1:0-39033 GCF_003512625.1 Herpetosiphon sp.
TTCAGCGGCAGATGCATAGACATCCCTGATTGTGCTTGAGGGGGTGCAGGGGGATTAAAGCCCCCTGCATCTCCCGCCTTGAGGCGGGACGGAAGGGTGGTGATAGTCAATGGTTGCTTTTAATCCTACGCTTGAAAGTTTGGGGCGAGGGCTCTTCCCATGCATTTGATCAAAAAAGTGCTACACTTAACTTTGTGTGATTGTTACCCCTATCCCTACCCCAACTAAACCCAGTTTCCGCCAAGCCTACAGGAGCACAAAACCTATGGAAGAGCAACCGACGAAGCCTGTTAAGGATGGGCTGATCGCCCAAAGTTATATTCCAACCGATCAAATTGCCACGGTGTTGTATTTGGCTGATCGCTTGGAAAAGCCGTTATTGGCCGAAGGTCCAGCCGGGGTGGGTAAAACTGAGCTTGCCAAGGCTTGGGCTGCGGCAACTGGCCGCGAGTTGATTCGTTTGCAGTGCTATGAAGGGCTTGATGAAACCAAAGCGCTCTACGAGTGGGAATATGCCAAGCAAATGTTATATACCCAACTGCTGCGCGATAAACTCAATAATTTGCTTTCTGATGCCGATTCGTTGCGCTCCGCCGCCGATCGTCTGGCCGCCGAAGAAGAAGTGTTCTTCTCGCAGCGCTTTTTATTGCAACGTCCCTTGCTCAAGGCAATTCTCAATCCTAAACCTACGCTGCTCTTGATCGACGAAATTGATCGGGCCGATGCTGAGTTTGAGGCCTTTTTGCTCGAAGTACTATCGGATTTTCAAATTACTGTGCCTGAGCTTGGTACGCTCAAAGCAGCCCATCGGCCAATTGTGATTTTGACCAGCAACAATACGCGTGAGCTTTCCGAAGCCCTCAAGCGCCGTTGTATGTATTTATTTATTGGCTATCCTTCGCTCGAAGAAGAATTGCGAATCGTCGAGATGAAAGTGCCAGCCTTGGGAGCCAAATTGGCCCGCCAAGCGGTCGAATTTGTGCAACGTTTGCGCAATCTTGATCTCAAAAAGTCGCCTTCAATCTCCGAAACGCTGGATTGGGCACGGGCTTTGGTGCTGCTCAATGCCAAACAACTTGATCAGGATATCCTTGATCAAACCATGACCGTGCTTTTGAAGCATGAAAGCGACCTGCAACGCACCCAACGCGCCATCCAAACAGGCCGCAACCGCAACGACGAAGGACGAAGAAAGTAAAATCAAAAGGCAAAAGTCAGAAATCAAAAGGCAAAAGACCTCAAGCGATTAGAATCTGTCATCGATCCTAACTTCTCACTTTTTGACCTTTGACTTTTGCCTTCTGACTTTTCAAAGGGGGTTTTTACGATGCATGAACGAATTGTGGCCTTTGTCAAGGCGCTGCGAGCAGCCGGAGTTCGTGTGTCGCTCGCCGAAAGCCTTGATAGTTTTAATGCCTTAGAACAGCTTGGCATCAGCGATCGCCAGCTTTTTCACGATGCGCTGTTGGCAACCTTGGTCAAAGATGCTAGCCAGCAAGCGCAGTTCGAGGAGCTATTTCCGCTTTTTTTTGGCCATGGCGATGCCCCGATGATCAGCGGAGCCAATGGCTTGAGCGGGCTAGATCCCGACGAATTACAACAATTGCGCCAAGAAATTGCCCAATTGCGCGAACGGATTCGCGAATTAATGCAACGGCTGATGGATGGCCAAAATCTCACGCCTGAAGAATTGGCGGCACTAGCACGAAGTTCGGGCATCAATCACATTCAATCGCTCAACCAACGCCGCTGGGTCGAACGGCGCATGGAACAACAAATGGGCCTGAATGAATTTAAACAGGCGCTGGAAGCTTTGCTCAAACAATTGGAAGAAGGCGGGATGGATGCCGCCGCCTTGGCCGAAATTATGCAGCAAATGCAGGGCAATGCCCAAGCTATGCGCGACCAAATTAGCCAATTCGTTGGGTCGGGCTTAGCCGAGCGCATGAGCGACGACTACAATCCGCAAACTGGTGATGATCTCCAGCATCGGCCATTTGGCTCGCTCTCCGATGCTGATGTGCAGCGTATGCGTCAAGAAGTACGCCGTTTGGCGGCTTTGTTGCGCTCACGAGCAGCGTTGCGCCAAAAACGCGATAAAGCGGGTCAGGTTGATATCAAACGCACCATGCGCAACAATATGCGCTACGACGGCGTGCCGATGAAATTGGAATATCGTAAAAAGCAACAAAAACCTAAATTGGTAATTATTTGCGATATTTCGACCTCGATGCGACCTGTGGCTGAATTTATGCTGCGTATGATTTACGAACTGCAAGATCAAGTTAGCAAAACCCATTCATTTGCTTTTATCGCTAATTTGCACGACATTACCGAGCAATTGAATGATAGCCGCGCCGATATTAGCGTCAATGATGTGCTCGAAAGTATCCCGCCTGGCTACTACAACACCGACCTTGGTCATAGCCTCGATACGTTTTTGCATAGCCACCTTAGTACGGTCGATTGGCGTACTACGGTGATTATTGTGGGTGATGGCCGCAATAATTTCAACAATCCACGGCTGGAATCATTGCAAACAATTCGTCGCCATGCCAAGCGCTTAATCTGGTTTACTCCCGAAGATCGCTGGCAATGGGGCACTGGCGATAGCGATATGCAGCTCTACGCACCGCTTTGCGACCGTGTGCATCTCGTGACCAACTTGGCTGAATTAACGGCAGCGGTTGATCGGCTATTGGCTAACTAGCTATTTAGCGAGCCACCTATAGGCCGTAGGTGGCTCATGCACCCTCTAGATTAATCCCCTCTGTGGTTGCTTTAATCCACAATTAACCTGTGCTATAGTTCGTTGGGCAAGTGTGAGCTAGCTAACAGCCGCTTGTTTGCGAATTGGGCATAATAGAACCACGATACATCAAACCCACGTCAACCCAGAAGGAGACAACCAATGACAACCATGACAGTGCGTTTTTGGGGTGTGCGTGGCAGCCACCCAGTATCCGGCCCAGAATATTTGAAGTACGGCGGCAACACGTTATGCGTCGAGGTCGAGGCCAATGGCCATACGATTATCCTCGATGCTGGAACTGGCATTATTAACCTTGGCAAAAGCCTGAATGCTCGCGCCAAAGCCAGTGGTAAGCCCATCGATGTGACAATTTTGTTCAGCCATATGCACCATGATCATACCCAGGGTTTTCCATTTTTCACCCCTGCCTATCGTGGTGACACCAATATGCACATCTTTGGGCCTGGTATTTTTGAACGTGATTTAGAAGAAACCTTAGCAAAAACGATGTTGCCGCCGGTTTTTCCTGTGTCGATGGCCGAATTGCCTGCCCAAAAAATCGTTTCGAGCATCCGCGAAACTGATGTATTATTGCTTTCAGAGGCGGTGGGCGGCGCGATGCTGCGCAATCGTTTTCACGATAATCTGAGCGATATCGATGAGAATATGATTGTGATCAAGGCCTTGCGCTCATATGCACACCCCGATGGCGTGTTAGTTTACCGCATTGAATGGCAAGGAATGAGCGTTGTCTACGCCACTGACACAGAAGGCTATATTAATGGTGATCAACGGCTAGCTCAATTTGCTCAAGGTGCTGATGTGCTGATCCACGATGCTCAATATACCGAGGAGCATTATCTGGGCAAAGCACCAGGCTTTGGTTCAACCCAAGGCTGGGGTCACTCAACCGCCACGATGGCGTGTGATGTGGCCAAATCGGCCAAAGTCGGCACATTAGTTTTGTTCCATCACGAGCCAACCTATGGCGATGATGTGATCGAGACAATTGAAAACCATGCCAAATCGATGTTTGCTGGAGCAGTCGCTGCCCGCGAAGGCTTAGAATTGGTGCTGAACCAACCGCAACCTGAAGTAGCCAGCGTCGCGGATGCCAGCACTGCCGTAACCGAGCCATTGAGCAGCGACGTTGCAAGTTGATCAACGGTAGCAGGTGGAGGAACACGCCCATGAATCCAACCATCACAACGATTACTCCGAGTTTTGGCTGGCGCATGCTAGGAGATAGCCCAATGTTGAGCGATACAGAACTGGCGTTACTCCGCGATGTTGAGCTATTTGACGGCCTTGCTCCTGAGCAGGCCGCTCAAATTAGTCGGCGCTTGGTGCGGCGTACCTTCCCTGCTGGAACCAATTTGATGTCGGTGGAGCAACCAGGCGAGGTTGTGTATATTATTCTGAATGGCACGGTCAAAATTCATGTTGAGCAAGCTGATGGCACCGATGTGATCATCGCGATGCTCGGGGCTGGCGATACCGTCGGTGAAATGAGCTTAATCGATAGCGCTGGCCGCTCGGCAACCGTGGTCACTCAAGAAGAGTCAACCTTGCTTTGGATGAATCGCACAGCTTTTTTGGAAGCATTGCAAAACGCTCCGGTGATTACCTTAAACCTTGTGCGCATGCTTTCGAGCCGTTTACGGCTTGCCAATGAGCAAATTCAGGCTTTAGCGACGCTCGATGTGCATGGACGGGTGGCTCGCCAGCTCTTAGCCTTTGCCCAAAAATACGGCCACGCCGATGAAACGGGCACGGTGCAAATTCCGATTCGGCTGACCCAAAGCGATTTAGCAGGCTTGGTCGGAGCATCACGCGAACGAGTCAACCAAGTGATCGGCTATTTCAAACAACGCCGCTATCTGAGTGTTGATCAACATTATCACATCAGCTTGCACAACCTTGAAGCCTTGGCCAAACGGATTAGGTAGATCGTGCAGGCAAAATAATCTTGAAAAGGGTATTGGAATTCAACCAATGCTCTTTTTATTTAACTGCTAGTTCTAATGATTGGAGAGAATTATGCTCTACTACCCCAAAATGCCTGATAGCCGCAATGCACCCTTGACCCGTTGCTGGGCCTTTGAAAAATATGATGGCACAAATTTGCACTGGGATTGGGATCGTGAGGCTGGTTGGCATCGTTTTGGCACGCGCCGCGAGGCCTTTGAACTAACCAGCCATGGTATTGAGCAATTTAGCCAAGCCCATGCCCATATTCAGGCAGCCCCAAGCCTGTTTCAAGCGACATTAGCCCAGCCATTAACCGAAATCTTGCTGAGCCATGCCAATTATCAATCCTACAAAGCCTACAACGAAATTCGCGTTTTCGCTGAATTTTTTGGCCCCAACTCATTTGCAGGCCTGCACAAAACCAGCGATCCCAAACAATTATGTTTGTTTGATGTTTGGCTTGAGGGCTATGGTTTTATTGGGCCACAGCAATTTGTCGCCGATTTTGCCAGCCTCAATAGTGCGCGGGTAGTTTACGAGGGCAAGTTGACTGGTCAATTTTTTGAAGATGTGCGTAATGGTAAGTTTGGGGTGCAAGAGGGCGTGGTCTGTAAAGGTGGCACTGGCGGCAGCGATCTGTGGATGGTCAAAATCAAAACGCGCTACTATCAAGCGCGGCTCAAACAAGCCTTTGCCGAGCGCTGGGAAGATTACTGGGAGTAATCAGCTATGCTACAATCCATGCTAGCAACTCGTTTTACAAAGGATTGTGGATTATGACGACAAATCAAGAACTTGCAGCCACACCTAGCAACTCGGCCCGCGTGATTGGCCTGATTGTTGGCGATGTGGCGATTTTTGCCCTGTTTGTAATTATTGGGCGACGCTCGCATGCCGAAGGCGTGAATGCCATGGATGTGGTGAATGTGGCTGCGCCGTTTGTGATTGGTTGGGGAATTGCCGCCCCATTGCTAAAGCTGTACACTCCAGCGATCAGTGATCATACCAAAACGGCGTTACAACGCACGGCCTTGGCTTGGTGTTTGGCCGCGCCAATTGGCTTAACCTTGCGTTCAGTGCTTTGGAAACACGATTTCAAGCCAGGCTTTGCAATTACCACCTTTATTTTCAACATGATTTTGCTGCTGGCATGGCGTGGCTGGTCAGCCTATCGTACTGGCAAACAGAGCCGCTAAACCAAGTGCAGCGCGTGAACCTACATTTATGCGCTGCGCTAATGCCTATTGCTAACCTATTGCTGTCATCAACTTGCCACATTTGTAACTACCATTGCAACAAGCACTGGAGTATAATAGCCCCAACTCAGCATCAACCTAGCTAGGTTTTGGGGGCAGTTATGTCAGCAGATAAATCGATTGGGCAATCGTATCGCCAAATTCAACAAGAATTATTGAATAAAATTCTCCGTACTATTTTAACGTCAACCAGTGTTCTATTTGTGGTGATGCTAATCGCGCTGGCGTTTCCCTCAATTCGTACAATTCCCTTTATTATCATGACATTGGTAGCATTTACTGGCGTTGTGGTTATTTCAATCAGTCAATATTGGATTCGCAAAGGCTACCCACGCCGTGGAGCCTTTTTCTTTATTATGAGTTCGATTCTCTTAGGCGCAATGTTATCAATTGTGTTTAGCATCCCTTCATTTATTGCCCTCGTTTCAATTTTGCTGATTATTATTAGTGCAATATTAATTGGTTTTCGTTATACAATCTATCCTTTGATGCTATCAATATGTTCATCGATATTATTGATGCTTGCTGATTATAATCAATGGTTTGCAGCACTTCAATTCGATAATACAACGCTTTTATCATTAATTATTCAAATTATTGTCGTATTAAGTATGTTGATTGTCACTGCCTTGGTGATTAATATGGCGGTCAAGCGCTTGGAAGAAAGTGCCAATGAGGCATTTTTGCGGGCACGAGATGCTGAAGAAGCTCGCTTCGATCAAATTGCCCTCAATGACCAACTGCACCACGACAACCTTGAAAAGCAAAAATTACTTGATGTGATTGCAGCCCTCGAAACGCCAGCAATTCCAATTTTAGCTGATACCGTAGTTATTCCCATTGTCGGCTATGTTTCTGATGATCGTTTGGAGAAAATTCAAAAACTTGTGCTTGAACATATTCATCGTGAGCGGCTGCAAACCGTATTGCTTGATATCACTGGCGTTACCAGTGTTGATCAGAGCTTTGCCCAAGGCTTAAAGCGTTTAGTCCAAGCAATTTATGTCTTGGGCGCAAAAGTCTTTCTGACTGGCATTCAACCAAAAACGGCCCATATATTCGTCGATTTAGATCTGCATACCGCCTTACCATCAACCTACGCCACAATTGCTGATGCAATCGAAGATTTAACCGCCCTACATCGCAAGGGGTAATCATTCAATGATTCAAGCCGATGATCGACCGATATTTGCATGAACCAGCCAATCTATCTTGAATGGGCCAAACAACAGCCTGCCACTGCGATTTTGAGCAATAGCAGCGTTTACTTGCCCAGTGTGCGAAACGCAATTCAGCAACAGTTAGCTGATGCTGCGTGGTTTGCAGCCGCCCAACAAGCCAACCCTTGGGGATATCCCAGCCTTCAGCAAGCCTTGCAAGCATGGCATCGTAGTAGCTATTCGCCGTTGATTGTGGCTGGCGCTTCGAGTGCCTTGGCGGTGGTATGCCAAGCCTTGTTGCAACCAGGCGATCATGCTCTGATCGAAACCCCGCAATATGAGCCATTCAGCCGTTGTGTCGCCGCCCGAGGAGCCACTTGGAGCGCTTGGCCACGCCATCCGCAGAGCTTTGAATTGCAATTAGACCAATTGGCCAGCGGCATCACGCCTCGGACCAAGCTGTTGTTAATCAGCAACTTGCATAACCCCAGCAGCACACTGAGCAACCAATCCCAATTGCTTCGCTTGCAACAAACCCTTACTCAAGCCACAGATACGCTTGGAATTGCTCCGATCACGATGGTGGTTGATGAGATTTATTGGCATTTGGTAGCACAAGCTGAGTTTCGTTCGGTAGCCGAACTTGGGCCGCAGTGGATCGGGATCAACAGCCTGTCGAAGGTGTATGGGCTAAGCATGCTGCGTTGTGGCTGGATTATGGCCGCGCCCCAGCTGCTCGATCAACTACGCCCAGCTTATCTCGATTTGATTAACATTGGTTCGCCGTTGACTGAATATTTGGCGGCGAGCATTATTGAACAATTGGCCAATTATCAAACTGCTGCCCAAGCCCATGTTGCCGTCAATCGCCAAATAGTGCAACGCTATATGCAGCCGTTGCTTGAGCGTGAATTGATCAACGGTGTAATTCCTGCGGCGGGCTGCACTTATTTTCCCAAAATCATGCTTGATCAAACCCAAATTGACCACGTAGCCCAACAAACTGGCTGTGTGCCTGGGCGGTTTTTCGGCTCGGCCTATCAGCAGCAGCTACGAATTGGCTTTGGCGGCCCGAGTAATTTAATTGAAGCAGCCTTGAAACCCTTTACCCAAACAATCCTACCACTTCAATAATAGTCAATAAACTCCGGTTCAACCCGCTATTTGTAGGATACTTCTGCAAATGCTATACTACTAAGACAGCTACGTTGGTTTGTACGACCAACATCAAGCCAATTTAATTCGATCATAGCCCTCACTTGATAGCCGTTGGCTCGCGAATTGCTCCAAGGTTGCTCACCAAATCGAACATCCCAACCCAACTATTTTGGTTCTAGCCAGTCGGCACAATGACCTCTCAACCTTAACTACCAACCCAACTAACGTGCTGATGCTGCCCTGTTTGGTACAGATTGCAGCATTAATCACGACTGTTGCGCTTATCCCACCATCGCTGGCCATGCCACGAGACAGGAATTTTATGGATCTTCACCATGTTCGGATTGTACTGCTCGATCAGGATGGGCAGGCGACGAGGCAGATTACGAGCCTGATCACCGCAATTCAGGCGGTGCGCTATCAGCTTGTGACCGTTACTGAAGTGGCTCAAGCGCTTGATATTTTAGCGACACAACGGATTGATGTCGTGATTGTCGCGCTTACAGCCCACGCTGATGAGCTAAATTGGCTTCAAACAATCCGTTTGAAGGCTCCCATTTGCCCTGTGATTGTATATGCTGAAGATACTGATGAGTCGATTGCCTTGCATGCGCTGCATAGCGGTGCTCATGATTATGTCTTAGCCAGTGACCTTAGCCCAAGTGTCTTTCAACGAACCATTCGTTATGCCCGAGCGATTGTTGCTCAAAGCGTGGCCGAACAACAAGTCCAAGCATTGACCTTGGCCTTAGCCACCGCCATGAGCGCAGCCCAGCAGCTTGAACAAAACCTTGATGTAGCGATTCATGAAATTCAAACCCCGCTGAGTATTTTGCTGGGCTATATTCAGTTATTTGAGCGCCGAGTGGCTAGTTGGGGTGGTATTCCGCTGCGGGAGCGCCAAATGCTCAATACAATGCGATTGCAGACAATTCATATTAGTCGTTTAGTTGGCATCTTGCTTGATTCAACTCAGATGGCGACCAATTATGGCAAACTTGAGCGGCGGCCACTGGAGCTTGGAGCTGTGTTGCGGGCAGTTGTAGCCTCAATTCAAGGCATGCGAGCGCCGCATTTGTTGGTATTGCGCCTACCTGAGGTGGCAGTATGGATTGATGGCGATTATGGGCGATTAATGCAGATCTTTCATAATTTGCTATTGAATGCCCTGAAATATAGCGACCTGCATAGTGAAATTACCCTAACCTTGCGAGCCGATGGCCAGATCTCAGTCCAAGATTATGGCATTGGCATTCCCAACAATGCGCAGCCCCAGATTTTCAATCCATTTTTTCGGGCAGCCAACGCTCAACTTCAGGGTGGCACGGGCTATGGCATTGGCTTGGCAGTTGTGCAAGATCTGGTTCAACAGCACGATGGCACGATTACGGTTACCAGCGAGCTGGGGAGCGGAACCACGATGACCTTACAATTTCCCTGCACGGTTCGCCCAAACCGCTTGGTCGAACTCCCAACCCTGATCAATGAGCTTGATGAAGTGCTAATTCGCCAACGCTCATTGAGTTGATTTGTGGTCATTTGCACCACAAGGGTTTAGGTTAATTTAATCTGCAACTCGTGCTTCGATGGCCACAGGGCAGCCAATTCAGCTTCTCGTAAACGATGTTGAGTGATGGCCCGTAAGCGAATCGTACAACTGCGTGGCGTTTGGCAGGGAGCCTGCCTACAACCTGGGCAGACTTCGACTAAGCGAGCAGCCTCAGCGACATGCGCAGCGGCAACAACCTGAGCAATTCGTTCATCCAGCAAGCGTTCCTTGGCAGCCGCATTAGCAGCCAAGCGTTGGCTGCGAGTGTGGATATAGGTTTTCGGGTCCATTCATCATCCTCGTTTCATAGCGTTGTGGGGCATTCGCGAAGTCAATAATCAATTGGCTGAGGATCAATACTGTACGTTTTAGCAGCTATTAGGTAGTTGATTAAGCGCGAGAAGATTGCATAGATGCAAGCGATAACGGCAACTAGTACCATCTTGAATCTAGGTAATCATCGCAACATTGATCGAAGAAGCTTAACATAGTATAGCATACAAGGGGCTGAGGCTTGGCTATCTGAGGTACAATAGCTGATAGAACCGCCCGCATCGTAGCTTGACATTTGGTTGTAATCGTGGAGGCGTTATGCCCAAAGCCCATTTGTATGGTCGTGATCTTCAAGGCATCAGCCGCTTGGCGATCGAGGCGACAACCCAAGTGACCAACATCAGCGAAGGCTTGTTTGCCACGATTATGCGCCGCCCCAATCGCCGCATTGGTGGCATTCCAGGCTTGGTCTATCGCCAAATTCATGGCATTACGCGCTTGGTTGGCTGGAGCCTTGATCAATTGTTTGGGGCACTCGCTCCGGCCAACTCGCAGCGAGTCTCATCACGCCAACGCAACGATCTGATTGCCGCCTTGAATGGAGTTATGGGCGATTATTTGGTTGCCAGCAATAATCCATTGCAAACCAGCATGAGCTTGCGGGTAGCCGGAGCCGAACTTGAGCCAGCGGCCATTGCCGCACCTCAATCACGCATATTGCTCTACATTCATGGGGTTTGTATGCACGAGCAACAACTCCAGCAGCAGGGCCATGATCATGGTTTAGCTGCCGCCGCAACGCTTGGTTATAGCCCAATTCATGTGCGCTACAACACTGGCTTGCATATCGCCGAGAATGGTCAGCAACTCAGCCAATTGCTCGAACAACTGCTCGCCGATTGGCCTGTACCCATCGAAGAATTGGTGATTCTCGGCTATAGTATGGGCGGGCTTGTCGCACGCAGCGCTTGTTATTATGCCGAGCAGTTGGGCCATAGCTGGAGCCAACGGTTAACTAAATTGGTTTTTTTGGCCACGCCGCACCATGGCTCAGCCTTTGAACGTTATGGTGCTTGGTTGCATTATTTGCTGGAGCGCAATCGCTATAGCGCCTTATTTGGCCAAATTGCCCGTTTGCGCAGCGCTGGCATCACCGATTTACGCTATGGCACGATTTTGCCGCACGCGCAGCCGACGTTTGATCGCTTTGAACAGCCTGCTTATCGCCCCGATTTAATGCCACTACCCGCCCATGTGGCCTGTTATGCCTTAGCGGCAACCCGTTCAGAACCGCAAAGCCTCAGCAATCTGCGGGGCGATGGTTTGGTGGCAATTGCCAGCGCGTTGGGCCACGATTCAGAGCAGCCAAGCCATAATCTTCACATTCCTACGACCAACCAAGCGATTGTGTATGCAACGAATCATTTTGGCATGATCGCCAATCAAGCGGCCTATCAACAGATTTTGGCGTGGTTGCAATAGCTTGAATCTGGCATGAATGCTGCTAAGATTGCAACCGAGAACTGATAGACAAGACCCATTGCAGCACTACAATTGATCCATCAACGTTGATGAGGTGGCTATGCTTGAGCGATATCGTGGTTGTTTGTTGGGGTTGGCGGTTGGCGATGCAGTTGGCACGACGGTAGAATTTAGTCCGCCAGGCTCATTTAAGCCGTTGACTGATCTGGTTGGTGGTGGACCTTTCAATTTGCCACGCGGCGCGTGGACTGACGATACCTCGATGGCCTTGTGCCTTGCCGCTAGCTTGATCGAGCGCCAAGGCTTCGATGCAGCGGATCAGATGCAGCGCTATTGTCGCTGGCGCGATTATGGTTATATGAGCAGCACTGGCTCGTGTTTTGATTGTGGGATTACAGTTGGCAATGCGCTCAGCACATTTCAACGCACGGGCAACCCCTACAGCGGCTCGACCGACCCTGCGACTGCTGGCAATGGCTCGTTGATGCGCTTGGCTCCCGTGGTTTTGGCCTACGCCAATCAGCCTGAGCAAGCGATGCAACTGGCGGTCGATAGTTCGCGCACAACCCATGGTGCAGTAGCAGCGGTTGATGCTTGTCGTTATTTCGCTGGCTTGCTGATTGGGGCATTGAATGGAGTCGATAAAGCGACCTTGCTAGCTCCGCGCTATAGCCCAATCGCCAATTATTGGCAGCAACAGCCGTTGCAAGCTGATATTGATGAGATTGCCGCTGGCTCGTTTTGGCAGCGCCAGCCACCTGAAATCCAGGGCACTGGCTATGTGGTGCGTTCGCTTGAAGCGGCGTTATGGGCGTTTGCCAAGAGCGATTCATTTCGTGAGGGCTGTTTGATGGCGGCCAATCTGGGCCACGATGCCGATACTACTGCCGCAATTTATGGCCAAATCGCCGGAGCCTACTATGGCGAAGCTGGAATTCCTAGCGAATGGCGTGAACCGATTGTCAGCCATGA
Organism: Herpetosiphon sp.; assembly: GCF_003512625.1. Classification (NCBI taxonomy): domain Bacteria; kingdom Bacillati; phylum Chloroflexota; class Chloroflexia; order Herpetosiphonales; family Herpetosiphonaceae; genus Herpetosiphon; species Herpetosiphon sp. The sequence continues at coordinate 12,574 of NZ_DOPT01000058.1, forward strand.
TTTGATCGTGGAATTTGCTGAGCGGTTGTACCGTTTACAAGGATGAAGGATGAGGGATGAGGGATGAACGTTCATCCTGTATTGCTCAAAGCTGAATGATTAAACGAAGTGGCGGCTCAATGTTTCGATTGAGCCGCCACTTTAGTTAAGCAGTATGTTTGGTATCAGTCAAACATAAGAGCGTCCAGCGGCGCTGACCATGGTTAAAGGTAGCGAAGCTCCGATCCCATTGGCTCGAATTAAACCATGGTGCCCATGGGCCTTCAATTCGGCAAACCGTGGTGGTAGCCATTTCGCCGCCCAACATAGCCTCGACACAGACTTTGCTCATTGTGCGGGCATCGCCATCGCTAAATGGCGAGCTGGTGTAGGCTCCGCCGCTGACCAAAGCATGGGTCAAAGCGCCTTCATATTCGTAGCCGCTATAAAAGGTTAGCGGCAGGTCAAAGGGAATTTCGGTAGGTAACCCTAGCTCGGGCAATTCGCGATTAAGCGTGGGATGGCTGAGAAACCGATAGATTAGGTGGCTGGGATTGAGATTCGTATTGGCAAACAAACTATCATACGCCGATGCATCATTTGGCCGAATACTGCGAAAAATCACGCCACCATTGAGATACATACCACGCAAGGCTTGCAAAACAAGCGTAATCCGTGGATCGGTTACCGGCTCAACCACAAGATCAATGGTATGCAACATAGTAAAACTCCCAGGATTGCCACAAACTGGCTGTAGCAAGCGCAATTAGCGTGGTTGAAGCACGGCCCGAGCTGGAGCACCATCGCTGCCCAGAATTTTCAATGGCAAGCAGAGCAAATTGTATGGGCCAGGCGCGACCTCGGTTAAATTGATGCCCTCTAAGATTGCCACCCGACCGCCGAGCAAAATACAGTGAGTAGGGTTGCCTGGCTCGGCTTCAAATGGCTCGATTGAAAGATAATCGATCGCAATCAAGCGCAAATCGTGCTCAATCACCCAACGAGCCGCACTACTGTCGAGTGCGCGAAAATCGCGATGGAAACGCAAGGGTTCTTCTTGCCAAAAGGCCGAATTGCTGGTTTTGAGCAAGAGACGCGTACAATCGCTAGGCACATTCGCGGCGGCCAGTTCAGCACCAGTAATTGGCCCAGTACCAATCAATTCCACTACATAACAATCACCAACAAACCGATCAAGCTCCAAGCTTTCAACTGCCAAATCGTTGTTGATAAAGTGCAGCGGTGCATCAACGTGCGTGCCAATATGCACCCCAGTGTTAAGGCGGGTTACATTACAAATATCGCCTTTGTTCATATCGGCGGCGCGTTTTTGTTCAATCGGCGGGTCGCCTTCCCAAACCGGCAGGGCTGGCGAAATCGGAACGCTAATATCGATCAAGTGGGCCATGGGTGGCTCCTTCAACGGCAAGGTATGCTGCACATACCTCTAGAATAGCTGCTTCCATTGTCTCACAAAAATGATTCTAAAATAGCAGGCAGCCAGCAGGTTTAAACCCACTGGCTGCAAATAGGTCTAGGCTTAATCTTGCAAAGCTCGCACGCCCAAGCCACCTTGGCGCAGCGCTTGAATCGCATCGGCAACCGCCGCAGCACTGGCCACGGTGGTGATCGAAATCACGCCTTGGCGCAAAGCAGTTTGGCGAATTGCCTGCTCATCAAATAACGAGGCACGGCCCAATGGCGTGTTGACAATAATATCAACTTGGCCGTTGATAATATAGTCGGCGGCGTTGGGTCGGCCTTCATTAACTTTGTAGATCGTTTCGACGACCAAGCCATGCTCACGCAGATATTGGGCTGTGCCAGCAGTCGCAATCACTTTGAAGCCGAGTTCGCTATATTGCTTGGCAACTGGCACTAAGGCTGGTTTATCGTGGTCGTTGACACTGACAAAGATTGCGCCGCTGGTTGGCAAGCTGCGGCCACAGCCTGCTTGGGCTTTGGCAAAGGCCGCCCCAAAGCTATCGCCGCTACCCATGGCCTCGCCAGTTGAGCGCATTTCTGGGCCTAGGGCAATCGTCGCACCCGGGAAGCGCCGCCATGGCAACACAACTTCTTTGACGTGGAAGCCGCGTAACTCCGGCGCACTGCTGATACCTTGTTGTTTGAGGCTCACGCCTGCCATTACTTTGGCGGCAAGGGCGGCCCAAGCGACCCCACTGGCTTTGGCAACATAGGGAATCGAACGCGAAGCCCGTGGATTGACTTCTAGCACGTAGATTTCGTCATCCTTGACCGCGAATTGAACGTTCATCAAGCCAATCACGCCCAAAGCGCGGGCTAATTTATCAGTGGCGATTTTGAGTTGTTCAATCACCTGAGGCTTGATGCCGACGGTTGGCATAACACAAGCCGAATCGCCGGAGTGGATGCCTGCGCGTTCGATTTGCTCCATCATGCCAGCAATTACTACGGTTTCGCCATCAGCAACCGCATCAACATCAAGCTCAGTCGCATCTTCAAGGAAGCGGTCGAGCAGCACAGGGTGTTCGGGCGAGGCCTCAGTAATATGGCGCAAATAATCGTCAAGCCCTGCTTGATCGTGGATGATTGCCATACCTTGGCCGCCCAGCACATACGATGGCCGCACCATCGTTGGATAGCCGATGCGCTCAGCGATTGCCCGCGCTTCATCCCACGAGGTTGCCGATCCATACGGCGTTGCCCGCAAGCCACATTCGGCCAATACTGCGCCAAATTGGCCGCGATCTTCGGCACGGTCGATTGCGGCTGGCGAGGTTCCCCATAATGGCACGCCTGCGGCTTCTAAGCCTTTGGCCAATTTGAGTGGGGTTTGACCACCAAACTGCAACAACACGCCAGCTGGTTGCTCGACATCGACAATATTCAGCACATCTTCGAGAGTCAATGGCTCAAAATACAGTCGATCAGCGGTATCATAATCGGTTGAAACCGTTTCAGGGTTACAGTTGACCATAATCGTTTCATAGCCAAGCTCGCGCAGGGCAAACACCGCGTGACAGCAGCAATAATCAAATTCAAGCCCTTGGCCGATGCGATTTGGCCCGCCACCCAAAATCATCACTTTGCGCCGATCGCTGGGATTGGCTTCGCTCTCGGTTTCATATGATGAGTAGAGATAGGGCGTTTGGGCTGGAAATTCCGCCGCACAGGTATCAACATGATGATAGGTTGGTTTGATATTGTGCTCAAACCGTTGTTGGCGTACCTCTGCTGGGGTTGCATTCAGCAAATAGGCCAATTGCGGGTCGCTATAGCCGTTGCGTTTGGCTTGCAGCAATAGATCGGCGGGAATCGTCGCCAAATCATAGTTGCGCACATCTTTTTCGAGCGCAATCAAACTAGCCAACTGATCAAGGAACCAATAATCGATTTTGGTCAATTCATGAATTTGATCAACCGTCCAGCCAAGGTCGAAGGCGGTGCGCATGGCAAAAATGCGCTGTGGCGTTGGCGTGATCAACAGTTCGCGCAAGCGTTCTTGGGCCACAGGTTGGCTGCCATCAGCGCCCCAACCCATGCGGCCATTTTCCAACGAGCGCAAGGCTTTTTGCAAGGCTTCGGTGAAGGTGCGGCCCATGGCCATGGCCTCGCCGACTGATTTCATCGCTGTGCCAAGCACTGGCTGCGAACCAGGGAATTTCTCGAAGTTCCAGCGTGGAATTTTGACCACCACATAATCGAGCGATGGCTCGAATGAGGCTGGGGTTGATTTGGTAATATCGTTGGGCAATTCGGGCAGGGTGTAGCCAACCGCCAACTTCGCGGCGATTTTAGCAATTGGAAAGCCGGTTGCTTTGGATGCTAGCGCCGATGAACGCGAAACCCGTGGATTCATCTCGATCACGATCACGCGGCCATCGTGGGGATTGATCGCGAATTGGACATTCGATCCGCCAGTTGCCACACCAACAACTTCCATCACCGCCAAGCCCATATCGCGCAAACGTTGATATTCGCGGTCGGAGAGGGTCATCGCCGGAGCAACGGTGATCGAGTCGCCAGTGTGCACGCCCATGGGGTCGAAATTCTCAATTGAACAGACCACCACACCATTGCCAGCGCTATCACGCATCAACTCAAGCTCATATTCCTTCCAGCCCAGCAAACTTTCTTCGATCAATAGTTCGCCGATCGGGGAAAGTTTCAAGCCCTCTTCGACAATTCGCCGAAAATCCTCAGAGTTGTAGGCAATCCCGCCGCCAGCGCCGCCGAGAGTAAACGAAGGCCGAATAATCGAAGGAAAGCCCGTCGCTTTGACTAATTCGAGAGCTTCTTCGAGCGAGCGAGCGATGCCTGAACGCGCCGATTGCAAGCCAATGCGATCCATGGCCTGTTTGAACAACTCGCGATCCTCGGCAGTAGCGATGGCTTCGACATTTGCGCCGAGCAACTGGACATTATATTGCTCCAATACGCCAGCGCGGTGCAAATCCATGGCCAGATTGAGCGCGGTTTGGCCGCCGACCGTGGGTAACAAGGCATCAGGCCGTTCGCGGGCAATAATTTCGCTGACCGTTGGCACATCCAACGGCTCAATATAAGTACGATCAGCCAACGACGGGTCGGTCATAATCGTGGCTGGGTTGGAATTGACCAAAATAATGCGGAAACCCTCTTCGCGAAGCGCTTTGATCGCCTGAGTGCCGCTATAATCAAATTCGCATGCTTGCCCGATCACGATTGGGCCTGCGCCAAGCACCAGAATCGAGTGAATGTCGCTGCGTTTTGGCATCGGTATCTCCATAGTGGGGGATGTACGCCCGCAAGGCACGCCATTGGCTTGCCGCGCCCCATCCTAGCCAAGTTCGTGTGTCGGGCTGCCATTATACGATGAAATCGCATGGGATAATTCAAATCAGCCAGAGCCAAGCTTTGGCGTATTGCTGCGTTTGCATGACGTTCCCTCACCCCAACCCCTCTCCCACTGCGGCGAGCGAGGGGCGTTCTAATCGCCAGGATGGACAGGTTCCCCCTCGCAGCGCAGGGCGAGAGCGGGGGTGAGGGCATGTTCATCGACGGTGAGTCCCATCCAAATCATTGTTAAAACCTACCCTTATAAGTTACCCCAACCTCTCTCCCTTGGCGGTGGGCTAGGTGCATTCTTTAGGATCGATTTTCTCTCGCTCGGTGGGAACGAAAATTGATGACTATTCTTCTATGCACTAGCTGCCATTTTTTGCCTTTTGCCTTCTGCCTTTTGATTTTCTATGGTAGCATACAGGTAGTTTAGTGGGGGATTGGAACTGTGCGTTTTGTGCGTGCTCGACTCACAACCTTTGACGACCCGCATTATCGGGCGTTTGTTGAACAAATGACCCTTGCTCGTGAAAATCAACGGGCGATTCGGCCACCGCGCCAGCGCGATTTATTCGGCGGTGAGGCTGAACAATTGCTACGCGAATGGCTGGCTGAACAAGGCCAAGTGCTTTCCGAGCGGCGCATTCTCGAATATGATGAGCGTAGTGGCCGCCAAACGATCCGCAAATATCGCGAAATCGATGCCTTGGTTGAGCTTGGGCGCAGTGTCCATGTGTTTGAGGTTAAGGCTAGCCGTTCTGCTCACACCATTCGTAAAGCCGCAACCCAACTCCACGATATTCGCGCCGCCCTGCAATTGATCATTCCACGAGTTTATACAACGCTCTTATTGGTCGATACTGGCATTCCTACTGCCGAGACGGTTAGTGCCTTGATGCGTAGCCCCGATGCACCCCACACTCCACCACCAACTATTGCAGATATCATTGGCGATCAGAGCCGTTTTCATTTAATTGAGCAGCCTGACGAAGCCCAACAATGGCCCGATCAAGTCAGCATTCGGCGTTTTAGCCTTGAACAATTAATTAATATGGCTGGCGATCGCCCGCTGCATCTTGATTGGGATCTTGATGAAGATGAAGAGCCGCCTGCGCCGCCAGTGATCAATCGTCAAACGGTGGCCGATGATCCCGATGATGAGACTGATAATCCATTTGCTGCGCTGCTTGGCGCAATATGAGGTACTAGCGTGTCCGCCCTCTACGATTCGGCGGTCGAAGCCGACCGCATTGCTGCAACCACCGCCTATCCACCAGCACCATGGGTCATGCAAGGCACATGGGTTTGGTGTGTTCACCCAGTCAAACGCAACGCTGTGGCCGATTTGCTGCCTGCGCCGCTAAAACCACTTTGGTTGCCAACAGGTCGTACTTTGGCTTTTTCCTTGGTTGGTCAATATGGCACTGGCTCGACCTTGCACTATGGCGAGGCCGCTTGTGGCTTAATTCTGAAGTTTGGGCCACGCCCAGCAATTTGGATTCACGGCTTAGTCGTCGATTTGGATCAATCGGTGGCGGGCGGGCGCAATATTTGGCATTTGCCCAAAGAATTGGCCCGCATTTCGTGGACCAACCCCAATCGCGATCGCATCAGCGCTGATCAACATGGGCGTTTGTTGCTGAGCTTCGAGGGGATTCCCAAACGAATCAATGGCTTTAATGCTGGGATGAATTTCGATGTGCTGGTTGTGCATCAAGAAGAACTCTATCGGATTCCGGCTCGCTTTGCTGGCACGGTTGGCATAACCCGCAAAATTCGGCCATTCTTTCCGGCTAGCGGCGCATGGGCTAAATTTGGGGTTTCAGGTTATTCGATCTCAGGCTTGGGCCATGGCCGTGGCGATTTTGGCGAGTTGATCAAAGTTTAATCTATTTTTGAGTTGAGCCGACTAGCAGAGCAGGCTGGTCGGCTTTTAACATGGTGCTAAAAGATGCGGTATAATTAGCACAGAGGTGCGAAAAATGCCAGATTTATCTCATACGAATATTGCCAATCATGCGTTGTTTGAAGAACGCTTGCGCAACTTGCCACTCTCGCCAGGCGTGTATATCTACCGCGATCAGGCCAATACGATCATCTACGTGGGCAAATCCAAAAGCCTGCGGGATCGGGTGCGTTCGTATTTTGGTGCGCCGCGTGGCCTAACCAGCAAAACCCGACGGTTGGTGCAAAATATCGCCGATTTTGAGTTTATTACTACCGATACCGAGCTAGAAGCGCTACTTTTAGAAATGAATCTGATCAAAAAGCATCGCCCACGCTACAATGTGTTGCTCAAGGATGACAAAAGTTATCCCTATATCAAAATTACCAAAGAAGCATGGCCAAGGGTTTTACGAGTGCGCAAAGTGATTGAAGATGGTGGCATTTATTTCGGGCCATTTGCCAAAGCTAGCAGCGTTTATGCCACAATTGAGTTATTAAATAAATTATTTGCTTTTCGTTTATGCAACGATGATATGTTTAAAAAGCACGAGCGCCGCAATCGGGCTTGTATGTATTATGATATTAAACGCTGTCTTGGGCCATGTGCCAACAACTGTACCACCGAAGAATATAGCACTGCAATTAATCAAGTACGCTTATTTTTAGGTGGCAAGCCTGAAGCAATTTTACGTGACCTAAAAGTGAAAATGAACCAAGCTGCCGAAGATTTACAATTTGAACGCGCGGCCTATGTTCGCGATCAAATCAAGGCAGTCGAACGGGTGATGGAGCGCCAAAAAGTGCTGAATACCGCCGCCAGTGACCAAGATGTAATTGCTTTTGCCCGTGATGAAGGTAAAGCGGTGGTGCAGGTGTTCTACATTCGTGGTGGCAAGTTGATTGGCTCGGAGCCATTTACGCTGCAAGGCACGGAGGAAGAACATCCCGAAGCCTTGATGAGTTCGTTCTTGACCCAATTTTATGATGCCGCCGCCGATATTCCGCCCAATATTCTGCTGCCCGATTATCCCGAAGAAACCCAAATTATTGAGCAATGGCTGGAAAGCAAGGGCGGACATAAAGTGAGTTTGCAAGTGCCACGACGCGGCGATAAAAAAGATTTGGTCGATTTGGCGGCCCGCAATGCCAGCCAAACCCTCGATCAATTGCGCTTGCAATGGCTCAACGCCGAACAACGGGCAACAGCCGGGCTGAGTCAATTGCGCGAATTATTGAATTTAGCCGAATTGCCCCAACGCATCGAATGCTACGACATCTCGAATACCCAAGGCACCAATTCGGTGGGCAGTATGGTGGTGTTTGAGCAGGGCGAGCCAGCCAAAAAGCACTATCGCCGTTTCAAAATCAAAACCGTTGAAGGTGCTAATGATGTGGCCTCGCTCAGCGAAGTGCTACAACGCCGGTTTGCCCGCGCCGATGATACTGGCCAAACGGACGAGCCAGAATCAACCGAGCAAACCAGCGCCGAGCCAACTAATAACGACGAAACTTGGGCGGTATTGCCCGATCTGATTTTGATCGACGGTGGGATCGGCCAAGTCAATGCTGCAGCCAAAACTTTGGCAGCGGCTGGTTTTGAGCATATTCCGGTGGTTGGCTTGGTCAAGGGCGATACCAAAGGCCACTTGCCCTATGGTTTGGTCAAACCTGGCCAGCGTGTGCCAATCGCCTTTGCCCAAAACGATCCAGGCTTGCATCTCGTTCAGCGCATCGACGAAGAAGCCCATCGCTTTGCGATTAGCTATCACCGTAAATTGCGCACTAAAGGCATGCTGCGCTCGACCATGGAAGATATTCCAGGTATTGGCCCCAAACGCAAAAAAGCGTTGATCAACGCCTTTGGCTCGCTGGAGGGCATTCGCAACGCCAGCATCGAGGAGCTAGCCGCCGTGCCTGGCATGACCCGCAAAGCCGCCGAGGAGATCAAAGGGCTGTTGTAGCAAGGCAAAAATCAAAAGGCAGAAGGCAAAAAAGAGGAACGAAAGTTTAACGCAGCGGCGCAGAGGGACGTGAGAGGTCAGAATTCAGGGATCAGGGGTCAGAAAATGTGATGGCAAAACAGAAAGCGGATTGGGTCTAGCAGAATAATCAAAATAATCTGTGCAATCTGTGGCTAAAAACCTTCTTCGCGGTCTTCGTGGTTTCAGCCCTTCGTGTATCTTCGTGCCCTTCGTGGATCAATAACCAACCTTCATCGTTGCAGCCCAGATGATTATGTTCTATGTTCTTTGCTCTATGCGCTTTCTCCCCAAACGTAACAATCTTGCAACAAACCTAGGGTTTGAACTTTGACAACTGCTAGGCGATGGTGTATCATCGTAAGCGTTGTCGGGGCGTGGCTCAGCCCGGTAGAGCGCAGCGTTCGGGACGCTGAGGTCGGAGGTTCGAATCCTCTCGCCCCGACCACCAATCACCGTTTTGGCGGTGATTTTTTGTTTTTAGGCTTTTGACAAGCCTGCAACGCTAGTTGATAATGGCCTGCGCTATGCAACGAAGCAGATTTTTTCAATTTCAATCACTCCTTTGGCTTTTGATCGCTGGGGTTTGCGCAGGCGGCCTCGCTGCTTGGTCGTGGCTTGAAAATGAGCAATGGCGCGGCGTTGCCACCAGTGTCGATCAACCAATTGCTTGGGCCAATGTGCCACAGGGTGGGGTCAATTTGCCCAGCCTGCACCTCGAATCACCCGAAGTTATTTCGCGTACCCTCGATACCGCCAAAGCCGCTGGGTTTTATTGGCTGCGCGTCCAATTTCCGTGGGAAGATATTGAGATTCACGCCAAAAACGATTTTCGCGATTATCGCCACGATTACAACGGCGATGGCATGGTCGATCAAACCGATGCGATTTCAGCGTGGACCAAATATGATGGGATTGTTGCCGCTGCTCAAGCCCGTAATTTGCAACTAATCGTGCGACTCGATCGCCCGCCAAGCTGGGCCCGCCAAAACTTGCCCATGGACAGTTTTCGGGTCGCCAAACGCCAACAAGACCCTGGCTCGACTGGCCCACCCGATAACTATGGCGATTATGGCGATTATGTGACGGCTGTCGTCGAGCGCTATCGCGGCAAGGTGCGCTTCTTCCAAATTTGGAACGAGCCAAATTATGGCCACGAATGGAATTGGGCTGATCCTAATCCTGACGAGTTTTTTAAATTGTTGCAGCTTGGCTATACCCGCGCCAAAGCTGCCAACCCTGATGCGATCATTCTTTTCCCAAGTTTGACTCCAGCTGATGGCTTCGATTGGCAAGCCATGAACGATCTGCAATTCTTGGAGCAGCTGTATCAACTTGGGGCCGCCGATTATTTTGATATTTTTACGGCCCAAGGCTATGGTTTAGGCCAACCTGCGACCGAAAATCGCTATGTGCGGCCATTGTTCAATGCCGATGGCTCGTTGCGCCGCGATACGCTTTGGCAACGCCCACTCGATTCGCGCACCGATGTCACACGGGTGGTCTTTCTGCGCGAAGTGATGGAGCGCTACGGCGATGCTCATAAGGCCGTTTGGATTAGCGAATTTGGCTGGAATAGCTCGGCGGTTGCCACCCAATATGGTCCACCAGTCAGCGAAGAGCAAAAAGCCCAATATTTGGTGGAATATCTGCAACGGGCACGCCAGCAATGGCCTTGGCTTGGGGCAATGAATATCTGGTTTTTACGACCTGGAGTCAACTTCTCGCCCGAAGATCCGACGATTCATTTTGCCTTGCTTAAAAACGATTGGACTGAATTGCCCGCCTACACCGCTGTCAAAGCTTACCTGACCCAAGCGCCGCAATTGGGGATTGGTCGCTATCAACCAAACGATTTGCTCTGGCAGCAAGGCGAATATAGCGCTAATTGGTGGGGCGAGCATTTAATCGTGCAAAGTGCTGGGCCAATTGAAGTAGTTGTTGATGGCCAAGTGCTTGCTGAGCCAGAATTTCGTGGTGAGCTAGGCCAGCATCAACTAGAAATTCGCGGTGATTGGCAAGCCCTAACGATTAGCCGTCAACGCGCATGGTGGTGGCTGTGGGCTAGCATTCCGTTTGGGCTTTGGCTGGGTTTGTTGCTAGCGCTGAAGCGTTTTTATCGCGTCCTAGTGCGAAAGAGAACTGTATGATGCTTGCACGTTGGCGTTGGCATCCCCTCACAACGCTTGGGCTGAGTGGGCTGGCGGCCTTGGCAATTGTGGCGCTCTATCGGCCCAAACGCTTTGTGCCATTGATTGGCATTGATGAGGCGGCTGCGCATAATTTGCTGTTTGCGCTAGCGTTGTTGGTGTTATTTGCCCTACTGGCTTGGCTGCGACCCGAAATTGGCTTGGCTGGAGTGGCCGCGACGATTCCGTTTAACTATCGCTCACGCGGCTTTTGGGATGGCAACTACCCATTTATTGATGGCAAATATTTCCCGTTGCACGAGTTGTTGCTGTTGGTCGTCTTGGGTGTTACGGCGCTCGATGTTGGTTGGCGCTTGATCCAACGCCAAATCGCATGGCAAATGTGGTGGCGTGAACATTGGCGCATGCTGCTGTTGCCCTTGGCTTGGCTGCTTGTGGCTACATTTGCGGCAAACTTGGCCGTGCCCGAAGGTCAAGCTGAGGCATGGCGCGAATGGCGTTGGATGATTATCGAGCCATTGTTGCTGTATGGCTTGATTTTGTATTGGCAACCACGCTACCCAGTGCGGCGCTGGTTACTTTGGGGTTTGCTAGCTGGCAGCGTAATTGTGGCGATCATTGGCATTTTGCAGTGGCGCGACCTCGATTGGACTCCGATTGATGGTACGGGCATGTGCTTTAGCGATTTGATTGTTGATTCTGGCGGCACAAAACGCACATCATCGGTCTACTGCCACCCCAATAATTTGGCCTTGTGGATGGATCGCGCCAGTATGTTGGCGGTTGTCGCGGCAGCATGGGCCTGCTGGCAATGGTGGCGCAAACGCACCTGGCAAACGGCTATATGGTCGTTGCTCTATCTTGGGGCCAGCAGCTTGTTGCTATTAAGTTTGATGCTAACCTATTCCAAGGGGGCACGGTTTGCAGTGGCCTTGGTATTGATTGGCCTAAGCTGTTTGCCGCGCCGCTGGTGGCTACCGCTGATCACGAGCGCTGTGCTTGGTGGTTTGTTGCTTTATTCGTCGTTGAGTGGTCCTGAGCGCTTGAACGTGACGGGCGATTCCAGTTCGGCGCGTTTGAGTATTTGGCGCTCAGCCACGGCGATGATTATTGATCATCCAATTGTAGGCATTGGGCTTGATCAATTTTATTTCTATTTCAATCCACAATTCAATCGTGGCTATATCGAGCCACGCCTTGCCGCCGACCCTGCCGAGCGTAACACCGCCCATCCGCACAATTTGCTACTCGATTTGTGGTTGCGGGTTGGGATTGCGGGAGTGCTTATTTTTGCGGCGTTGGCGTGGCGCAGCCTGCGGCGCACTTGGCAAATTTGGCATAGCGAGCAGCCTGAGCGCTGGTTGGCGTTAGCGGCTTTGGCGGCCTTGATGGCTGGCTGGTTGCATGGCGGCGTTGATCAAGGCTATTTCTCCAGCGATTTAGCAATGGTGACATGGTTAACCCTAGGGATGATCGATAGCTTCACCCTAAAAGGTCAAAATTGACTGAAAATAGCAGAATAGTCCTATTGAAAAATGGGACTATTGCGCTATAGTCTCTAATTAATGGTTTTTAATATTTTGCTCTGACTTTGCTTGAACTTGCAACACAGCCTCTAATCAGCTTTACAAGTGGCAAGCACTCTGATTTAGGAGGCGTTCTCGTGACTACTAGCACTGATATTTATAGTGTCGTTCGTGAGACACTCCGCGCCAATTCGTTACACAATGCAGGCACATTGCCACCACCTCGCCTTCACACCATTGCCATGCAAATTGGCCAATTTTTGCTCGATGAGCAACCAACATCGGCCACCCTAATGGGCCGCATGCTGTTTCAACAAGGCATTGGCTTGAAAAGCCTTTTAGCGGTTGTTGGAGCAGTTCAGGCCGATTATTTGCGCCATGGCGAACAACTACGGGCGATCGAGAGCTACGAATTGCTCAAAGTGGTGATCGAAAGCTTTGTTGAACACCAAATCGCCCATGTGCGCTCGGAGCATGATCGCTTTCGCCAAACTGTGGGATTGTTACAACGCTCTTTAGGTTAAGGAGTGCTCGCCGTGGAATTTGATCCATCGCAGCCCAATGCTGGGCGGATTTACGATTATTTGTTGGGTGGTAGCCACAATTTTGCCGTTGATCGCATGGCGGCGGAACGCTTGGTGCAGATGATTCCAACGATTGAAAATGGCGCACGCCTGAATCGTTGGTTTTTGGATATTGCCGTCAACCGTTTAGCCGATTTGGGCTTTAATCGCTATCTAGATTTGGCCAGTGGCCTGCCGACTCAAGGCTATATTCACGAAATTCGCCCTGATGCCTTAGTGTTGTACAACGATTATGATCAGGCAACTGTGGCCTATGCCCGCGAAATTATCGGCAACAATCCCCGCGTTATTTATCATCAAGCCAATATTGCCGAGCTTGAGAGCATTTTGGCCCAAGCCGAGCAACATTTTGCTGGTGAACGCAAATTGGCCATTTGTATGATTGGGGTCTCCTATTTTCTCAATGATCAGGTATTGAGCCAAACCCTGCAACGGTTGTATGAATGGTGTGCGCCAGGCTCGCAAATCGCCATCTCGTGGATTGCGCTGCCTGAAAATCCCAACCCTAAATTGCAAGAATTGCTAGCACGGTATAGCGCCATGGGCAGCCCAATTTATGCCCGTACCGTCGAGCAAATCAAGCAATTTATCGCGCCATGGACTTTGCTCGAACCTGGGTTTCAGCGACTCTCTGAATGGAACGAGATTGATGGCACATGGGTGATTGACGGTGATCGCCAGGAGGGCGATGAGCAAAGCGATATGTATGGCACCTTTATGATTAAGGGCTAGCGATCACCATCACGTTAGACCACTGCAAACTCATGGATCTCTCCGCTCTAAACTCGATAGACAAATCGTCAGAATCAGGTATGCTAGCTGGTATCAGTCGTTTTAATTGAGATCGGTTTGCTGTTAAGGGTTGGCATTTCCACCCGAGCAAACACTAGATCAGAGAACGATGTAACAGCGTTGTTACATCATTAAAGGAAGATCATGGGTAATTTTCTTTTGGCCATGCTGCGTGGTTTTATCGGGCGTTGTCCTTTGTGTGGTAAGGGTAAGCTTTTTCGCAGTTATTACGATATTCACCCAACCTGTAGTGCCTGTGGGGTTGGTTACGAAGCCACTGGCAATCAAAGTACGGGTGCAATGGGCATCAATATTGTTTTGACGATCTTTTTGGGCTTTATTGGGGGCATTTTCTTAGTGATTTATGCCAGCGATCAGTTGATGCAAGGCTTATTGGCATTATTATTAATCATGTCAATTTTCCATATTATCTTCTATCGTTTTGCCCGTGGCCTTTGGCTTGGCTTAATGGTTGCCACCGGCGATCTTGAAACCGGTAAGGATGAACGAGGATAAGCCTATAGCGTATTGCTGTTCCTTCATTTCCAAATCCTTAAGATCCCTCACCCCAACCCCTCTCCCACTGCGGCGGGCGAGGGGCTTTTCGTTTGCTTTGCTGCGCGTTCAGCTTCTTTACCGTCGTTGAAGCCTCTCCCAATGCGGCGGGCGAGGGGCTTTTCGTTTCGTGGTTCCTCTGGTCTGCGGGAGTGGGGTCGAGGGGGTCAGGGCAACTGGCTGTTGTTCATTCGATAAATTATTAGGCCTATCGCCTAGATCCAATGCGCCTTGGCGCTCTTCGTGGCCTTCGCGGTTACAGCCCTTCGTAGATCATTTGCTAGCACAGCTTATCATCGACTATTTTGTGTGTTAAAATGAACAAATGTTCGATAATAAGCACCTAGTATTGCAGCGAAATACTGCTACAATGCAGGGTGGATGTTGTGTTTCAGGAGGTTTTGATCGTATGCAGCAGCGACCCACGCTCGTCTTGGTTGATGGCCATGCACTGGCATTTCGCGCTTTTTTTGCGCTTCGCGACACAGGCATGTCGGTTCGCGCCACGGGCGAGCCAACCTATGCCGTGCAAGGCTTTTTATCAATTTTGCTCAACTTGTTACGTGAGCGCCAACCAGAGTATGTGGCGGTTTCGTTTGATATTGGTCGAACCTTCCGCGATGATCTGTACCCCGATTATAAGGCTGGCCGCGCTGAAACACCCGCCGATTTCCACCCCCAACTTGAACGGATCAAGCAAATTATCAATGCTTTGAATATTCCGATCTACACTGCCGAGAACTATGAGGCCGATGATGTGATTGGGACGTTGTGTCGTCAAGCTGAGGCGCAGGGTGTCGATACCTTGATTATCACAGGCGATACCGACACCCTGCAATTGGTCAACGACTATACCAAGGTGCTGTTGGCCAATCCTTATGGCAAGGGCAATGTTTCGCTCTACGATGAAGCTCAAGTGCGCGAACGCTACAAAGGCTTGGCTCCCAACCAACTGGCCGATTTGCGCGGCCTCAAGGGCGATACCTCCGACAACATTCCTGGGGTCAAGGGCATTGGTGAGGCTGGGGCAATCAGCATGCTCAATGAATGGGGCAGCGTCGAAAATATCTACGCCAACCTCGATAAAGTCGCCAATCGCTATCGTTCAAAGCTCGATGGCCAGCAAGAAGCCGCGCGATTTAGCACTCACTTAGCAACTATCGTTACTAACGCCCCGGTAACCTTGGATCTTGAAGCCACCAAAGTGCACGATTATGATCGTGATACGGTCTTGGCCTTGTTCAGCCAGCTTGAATTTCGCAAGTTGGTCGATAAGCTGCCACTTTCCAGCCAAGTGAGCGCTGTCCAAGTTGTTGCCATTCCGCAAACGACCAATCCTAACCAATTAACCATGTTCGATGATGCCACGCCCCCAAGTGCTGAGCCGATCGCTCAATCTGGCGATTATCAAGCGGTGACTACCAGCGAACAATTGGCCGAATTGGTAAGAATTTTGACGGCAGCTGAACGTTTAATCTTCGATGTGGAAACCAATAGTTTGAATTTGTTCTCGCCTGTGCCCGCCAAGGTTGTCGGCATCGCCCTGACCCATACTGCTGGCTGCGGTTGGTATATTCCATTGGGCCATCGCAGCGGCCAGCAATTGCCGATAGCCGAAGTTGTCGCGGCACTGCAACCATTGTTTAGCGACCCACAAAAAGCTGTGGTAGCGCATAATGGCAAGTTTGATATGAGCGCCTTGAGCTTGATTGGGCTTGATGTGCCCCATTTGAGTTTCGATACGGCCATCGCCGCCGCCTTGTTGGGCAAACGCCAGAGCCTCAAAGATTTGGCCTTTGCCGAATTACGCGATGCCGATGATCGCCCAATTGAGATGACCCGGATCGAAACACTGATCGGTACTGGCAAAAAGCAAATCACCATGGATCAGGTGGCGATTGAACAAGTAACGCCTTATGCAAGCGCCGATGTTGATATGACGGCGCGTTTATTGGCGCTATTCATGCCGCAACTTGGGGCAATTCCGGCGGTACGCGAGGTGTTTGAGCAAATCGAAATGCCGCTTAGCCCTGTGTTGATGCGCATGGAAGCCTGTGGCATTGGGCTTGATCGGGCGCAATTGGTGCAACAAGGTCAAGTGTTAGGTCAAAGTTTACGCGAAATCGAGCAACATATTGCCGATTTTGTCGGCGAACCACTCAACATTAATTCGCGCTTCGATTTAAATGATCTGTTGTTTATTCGCTTGAAGTTGCCAACCGCCAATCTCAAGCGTTTGGCTGGTACAACTCGCAGTGGCGGCGCGGTTTACTCAGTTAACGCTGAAACCTTGGAAGATTTACAAACTCACGATCAAAGCGGGATTGTAGCCATGATTTTGCGCTATCGCCGTTTGTCGAAGCTCAAATCGACCTATGTTGATGCCTTGATTGAGTTGATCAACCAGCAAACAGGCCGCGTGCATACCCAATATCGCCAAATTGGCGCGGAAACTGGGCGGCTTAGCTCCGACTCACCCAACTTGCAAAATATTCCGGTGCGCAGCGAGGAAGGCCGCGAAATTCGACGGGCTTTTGTTGCGCGGCCAGGCCATGTACTGATGACCGCCGACTATTCACAGATTGAACTACGAGTCTTGGCTCATATCACCGCCGATCCAGCCTTAGTCGAAGTGTTTAAAACTGGCCAAGATATTCACGCAGCCACCGCTGCCCGTTTGTTTGATATTCCCATGGATGAAGTCAGCAAAAATCAGCGGCGGATCGCCAAAATGACGGTCTTTGGTATTATTTACGGCATTAGCAGCTTTGGCTTGGCCGCTCGCACGGCGCTTTCACGCACCGAAGCCCAACAAATGATCAACGGCTTGTTTGCTCAATACCCAGGCCTGAAGAGCTATATCGAACGAACATTGGAGCGAGTTAAGGCAGTTGGCTATGTTGAAACCTTGTTTGGCCGCCGCCGCTACTTCCGCGAATTGCAAGACGGTGGCGTAACTGGGCCTCGCCGTAGCGCCTTTGAGCGTGAAGCGACCAACGCTGGGATTCAAGGCACAGCCGCCGATTTGATCAAGTTGGCCATGATTCGGCTGGAACAAGCATTAATTGCTGGCGGCTATCAGGCCAAAATGCTGCTGCAAGTGCATGACGAATTGGTTTTGGAAGTGCCTGAGGATGAGCGTGATGCCGTAGCCCAATTAGTTTGTGATACGATGACCCAAGTCTATCCCGATTTGGCCGTGCCATTGGAAGTAAACGTTGAAACTGGGCTGAATTGGGATCAGCTTCAGCGCTGGCATGCCCCAGCCTAGTAATTTTAGGAACTCTGCATGACCGAAATGCACGAATTTAGTCAACAGCCGTTAGTCTTGATCGTCGATGATCAATCTTCAAATCGTTCAATTGTGCGGCGTTATGTTGAAGCGGCGGGTTATCTCGCCGCTGAGGCTGAGCATGGCGTGGCGGCGTTGGATTTTGTGCGTCAAACGCCGCCAGATGCGATCTTGCTCGATATTTTTATGCCTGGCATTGATGGAATTGAAGTGCTGAAGACGATTCGTGCCCAGCGCGATCATCATTATATTCCGATTATTGTGGTGACTGCCGCAGCAGAATTGGCGGTGCGCCAACAAGCTTATTTTGAGGGAGCCGATGATTTTCTGCTCAAGCCGGTCGATTCGGCGACGCTTCGCGCCCGTTTGCGGGCGGCAATTCGTTTGAAACATGTGCTTTCGCGGGTTGAGGCCGAGCGCGAACGTTTTGCCCTGATCGCCGATATTACCCGCGATATCACCCAGATTGAGTCGATTTCGGGCATGCTGGCACATGTGGTCGATGTGAGCACCAAAGCTTTACAGGCCGACCATGGCAATTTGTTTTTGTTGCATGATGTAGCCGATGTTGAAATTCTCACAACCGACGATGGCGTTTCGCACAATCTTGATCGAGTAAAACGGGTGGTCAAAGAGGGTGCGGCAGGCTATGCCTTGCGCAGTCGCGAAACCGTGCGGATCACCGATGTCCATGAAGATGTGCGTTGGTTGCAGCTTGATCAATCGGCGGCCAGCGTGCGTTCAGCCTTGATTGTGCCAATTGGCGATGCCAGTGGGCCGTTGGGTGTTTTAGCGGTGTATCATAGCGTGGTTGACCATTTCAGCGCCGATGATCAAGCCTTGCTCGAATTGATTGCCCACCAAATTATTGGGCCAATTCGCCAAGCCCAAATGCGCGAACAATTGGCGCGTCAAACCCGCCAGTTGCAATTGGTCAATAATCTAGCCCAATCGCTCAGCGCCAATTTGGATCTCGATTCGCTCTATCGCAGTATTGAGCAAGAGTTGCAACAAATTATGGGGCCAGTTGCAATTGCATGGTATTCATATCGCAATGCAATTATTGATTTGGCCTATACCTCACAGCAACATGCCTTCTGTATGCCCAACGATCAGCAAAGCCTGCATTTGCTGACCGAACTTGGCACGATTACGCGGGTCTATTCGTGTGTTTTAGGCACTGATACCTTAGTGCCAATTACCCAGCAATTGCTCGATGCAGGTTATCAAGGCTGTGCCGCAGTGCCATTGTTGCATCAAGCTCGCCTATTGGGTGTGTTGATTATTGCAATCAAGCATCGTCAAATTACCAATGAAGAAGTAGCCTTGCTTGAAATGGCCCGACCGCATTTTGCCGTAGCATTGGCCAATGCCCAAACTGTGGCCGACCAAGCAGCCCGCCAAACCGAGCAGGCCGAATTGGGCTATTTGCGCAATATGGCCCAACTAGCTGGCCAAATGGCTCATCACTTCAATAATTTATTGGCGGTGATTTTGGGCAATACCCAATTGGCCGAGCTTGATGCGATTGACGAAGGCCAGCGTGAATTATTGGCCGAGGTGGTCAAACATGTGCGTGGCGGCAAAGAGATGGTTCAGCGGATTCATCTGCTCAAAGGCGCTAGCCGGATTAGTCCTGCGCCATTTCCGATTGATCTCAGTGATGCCTTGCCCAGCCTAATCGATCAAGCCTTGCAAATTCATCGTTCGGTTGAGCACTTGCAGCTTGAAATTCAGCCGAATTTGCATATTTTATTGCAAGAGCGCGAATTGCTGACCCTCTGCACCGAACTGCTCAATAATGCCTTGGAATCTGGCTCAAGCCATGCGGGGATTGTGATCAAGGCTTATCAAACTGAGCATGCGACGGTTTTGGCGTTTCGTGATGCTGGACGTGGTATCCCAGTCGAAGCCTTGGGCGATATTTGGCAACCTTTCTGGACAACCCATGGTCCACAGCGTTTGGGCTTAGGCTTGCCAATTTGCGCTGCCGTGATGTGGCGGGCATCTGGCTCGATCAGCTTAATTCCGAATGACCCTGAGCCAGGCATCACCGCGTTGTTGCAATTTCCCTTATTGCCCAACGAAGCAGCAAATTCGGCCTAGCTTAGCATAATTTTCCTCTATCAGAACCTTGAGGGCTGCGGTATAATAGATAGCGGCGGTGGCATTCACGCCGCTTCAAAGGTGTTTAAGTAGAGGGTTTTTGTGCAGCAGTCTCCATCATCAACACCCACACCCATGACATTTTTTAACTTAATCCGTGAAGCAATCAACCTGCTTCGGCGCTATTCAGGCTTGTTTATGGGCTTGGCGGCGCTCCAAGTTGGGCCATTTTTGATTGGTAGTTTGTGGTTGCAAGCCAATGGCATTCAAGCACGGGCGACGGCCCAACTCAATGTGATTATGGCCGAAATGCAACGGCGGATTGATAATGGCCAAACTGGCGATGGCATGTGGGTATTGGATTATCCACGCGCCGATATTGCGCCCTACTTGTTGGCATTATTTGGCTTTGGCTTTATTTCGATTTTTATCATGCGCAATTTAGCCATGGCGGCAAGTGTGATTGCAGTTGGTGATCACTATCGCCAAGCTACACCGCGCTGGGCAAGCGTGGTTTTGAGCAGTTTACGCCGTCTGCCCGCGCTGATTGCTTGGGGTTGTATTTGCGTTTTGGGCTTAGTTATCGCCCTATTTTTTGCGATTGTGCCAATTTTAGGCACAATTTTAGCCCTAGGCTTGCTTTGGTTTTTTGGGGTGCGTTTGAGCCTTGTGCCGCAAATTATTGTGGCCGAACAGGTGAACGTATTTCGGGCAATCCATCACTCGTGGATTTTGACCCGTGGCGCATTTGGTCGGATCACCAATATTTGGATTACGCTGGTGGTCCTTTTAGCAGTGCTGGCAAGCTATATCACAACCATCATCAGCGCGATTGCCATGGCCTTGTTTGGCGAAACCAGCGCTTTGACGATTGCCATGACTGAGGGCTTTTCAACCGTTACCTCAATTATGATTCTGCCGATGGCCTATATTGGCTTTACCTTGCTCTATTACGATCAATTGCGACTGGCCTATAGCGGCATTCCCACGAACCCAAGCATTACTGCTCAGCAGTAACTAGCCTACTTGAGAGGTTGAGATGGATCGAATTTGGCGAATTACTGCTTGTTTGCTGCTCTTTGGTTGGTTGTTGGCCCAGCCATTAACGGCTATGGCCCAAGCCAGCGAGGTCAGCGTCAGCGAATATACCCAACTGCTACGCGAAGCCTTTACGGCAGCTCAACGTAACGATGAAATAGGCCTGCGCGAGGTCAGCGACAAAATCATTGCGCTTAAACAGCTACGAACTGCTGATAATCAAACGCTGGCAGTTAATCATCAATGGCTCAAAGATAGCCTTGCGAGTAATACTCCCAATTTGCTGCTGATTCGTGAACGCTTGGCGGCTATGCTCGAAGCCCTGACTGCTGGCCGTGAAACCGGCCCCCAAGATCTCGAAACCTTGAAGGTTATTCTCAACAATCCACCGTTTGATGCGTTAAATCCCGAACGGAATCAATCAAGGCCAGATTTTGATTTTGGCTTTCTAAGCTGGTTGTTTAACGATGGTTTAACTGGCTGCTTTACGATTATTGCACTGGTCTTTGTTGTGGGCCTGCTCGGCTATATTGTCTCGACGGTGCGCCGCAATAGTGTGAGCGTGGCCCGCCGCAAAGCTCCCGCTGAGGAGCAAAAACTAACCAGTGTCCAAGCAATCGAACGTGCCGATAAAGTCGCCGCCGAAGAGGGCGATTTTCGCGATGCTGTGCGTTATTTGTACCTTTCAACCTTGTTATGGCTCGAAGAGCGTGGCCTCTTGCGCTATGATCGAACCTTGACCAACCGTGAGGTATTGGCGGCGGTTCCCAGTAACTCGCCCTTGCATCAACGCTTAGCTCCGGTTGTTCAAACCTTTGATCGGGTCTGGTATGGGATTGCCGAAGTCGATCAAGGCACGTTTGATCAATACCGCCAACAAGTGACAACCCTGCGCGAGGTACGCTAAGATGAATAGTAAAGTGAAATTTTTCGCGATTTTCATTGGCATCGTCGCGTTGTCATTTTTCTTATTTCGCTCCTGCGATCCTCAAGCGCGTAACCTGCGGCCTGGCTCGATGTACAACCAAGGTGGCGACGGAACTGCCGCTTTGCAGCTTTGGCTGAGCAAAATTGGCTATCAAACTGAGTCATTTGAATATCGCGATTTCGATGAGCTTGACCAAACAATCGATACTTTGCTTGTAATCAAGCCAAGCGATACTAATAATTGGCGCAAGGAAGAAATTGATGCGGTTTTAGCGTGGGTTGAAGATACCGGCGGCACGCTGATTGTCGCTGATGATCAACAAAATGGCCTTTTGACCCGCTTGGATCTGACGGTCACCCGCATCGAAGCCTTGGAAATGGTCAGCACCAGTGATACCAGTCATGCTTTGGTGAACCCGATAGTAAACGGTTTGCAAGGCTATCAAACAATTAGCTATTTTGAGCGAGTGAGACCCAATAGCCAAGTGATTGTTGGTAGCGAAGCACAGCCGACGACGCTTGGCATTAGTCGTGGCCGTGGGATGATCTATGCTTCAACCAATATTTGGCTCTTTACCAATGCTGGTTTGTTTTATGAAAGCAATGCCAAAATTATCCTTAATATGGTTAATCGGATGCCCGCAGGCAGTGTAATTGCCTTTGATGAGGTACATCATGGCCGTGCCTTACCACCCAAAGCCGCTCCTGTGCCAGCCCAACCCTATTCGCCTTTGGTTGCGGCGATGGTCTATAGCGCAATGGTTGTGGGCTTATGGGCCTTGCTTTCTGGTCGCCGTTTTGGTCAGATTGTGCCCAGCAGAATCGATTTGATGCGACGGAATAGCAGCGAATATGTCCAATCGATGGCCAATTTGTTTCAGCGCGGTCGTCAAGCCGAACATATGCAAGCCCACTATAAAACCTATCTCAAACGCCGAGTTGCTAAGCCCTATGGGATTAACCCCAAGCTTGATGACCAGAGCTTTTTAAGTGAAGTTCAGCGGTATTCCGATACAATCGATCGTAATCACTTAGCTCATTTGCTCAACCATTTAAGCCAGCCCAACCCCAGCGAGGCGACGATCTTGGCCCTGGTCAACGATATCGATCGCTTTATCAACCTATGGGAACAACAGGGTCGGGCCTAAACCCGCGCTTTTTGCCTTTGCTACGGGCATCGTGCGGTGCTCGTGAGAATGATATTGGAGGATCAATGCTCGTCAAACAACTTGCCGATTATATGCGCCAAGAGGCCGCTAAAGTTATTGTTGGTCAAGAAGATACCTGGACACAATTGGTGGTTGCGCTGCTAAGTGGCGGCCACGTGTTGCTCGAAGGTGTGCCTGGTACAGCCAAAACCTTGATGGCCAAAACCTTGGCCCATTTGGTGCAGGCCGAGTTTAAGCGGGTGCAATTTACCCCCGACTTGATGCCCTCGGATGTGATGGGTACCAGCGTCTATGAGATGCAAACCAGCCAATTTCGGCTACGCAAAGGCCCAATCTTCACCCAAATTTTGCTGGGCGATGAAATTAACCGCGCTCCAGCCAAAACCCAAGCAGCCTTGCTCGAAGCCATGGAAGAACAACAGGTGACGATCGATGGCGATACGATGCCCTTGCCACAGCCATTTTTTGTGATTGCCACCCAAAATCCCATGGAATACGAAGGCACCTATCCGCTGCCCGAAGCGCAACTCGACCGCTTTTTGTTCAAAGTTTTGGTTGGCTATAGCCCACCTGAAATTGAGTTTGAAGTATTACGGCGCTATAACCAAGGCTTCAGTGCTCGCAACCTGAGCACCGCCAATTTGCAGCCAACCGTCACGCCCGAAACGATTATGCGTTGCCGCGAGGAAATTGGCCGCCTACGCGTCGAAGATGGCGTGATTAACTATATCAATGCGATTGCCCAAGAATCACGACGCTCGCCGGATTTGGTGTTAGGTGGCTCACCACGGGCCTCGATTGCCCTGTTACTGACCGCCAAAACCTTTGCGGCAATGCAAGGACGCGAGTATGTCGTGCCCGATGATGTTAAATTCTTGGCGCGGCCAGTTTATCGCCATCGGATTATTTTGAAACCAGAGGCTGAGATTGAAGGTTTGACCCCAGATACCGCGATGACCCGGATTTTGGGGCGTATTGAGGTTCCTCGCTGATGATTCCATCGCGCCGTTTATTAGCACTTTTGCTAGCAGGCTTGGTTCCGGTGATCATCGGAGCAGCAACCCCCAGTTTGCGCTGGACAATCTGGGTTTATGTATTGTTGCTGATTGGCTTTGTGGCGCTTGATTGGTTTATGACTCCCAAGCCTAAATTGTTGGAAGTAGCGCGGATCAACGAGCCAAAACTTTCAATTGGCGAACAAAACCTGATCACGCTGGCAGTGCATAATCAAAGCCCGCGCACGCTCGAAATTCAAATTCGTGATGAGTTTCCGGTGGAGTTTCCCAGCGATACGCTGATTCTTAAAACCAAGGTCGAGCCAGATACGGTGCAAGAGGTTAACTACCATGTACGGCCCTTGCGGCGTGGTGATTATCGCTTTGGCAATATCAATTTGCGCTATACCAGCACCTTTGGTACGTTCTTGCGCCAAACCAAAATCGCCTTCGACGAATTGGTCAAGGTTTATCCCAATGTGCTTGATGTGCGCAAATACGATATGTTGGCGCGGAAGGGCATGCTGTTTGAGTTGGGGTTGCGCACCGCCCGCGTGTTTGGCTCAGGTACCGAGTTTGAGCGCTTGCGTGAATATACGCCCGATGATGAGTTTCGCTCGATTAACTGGAAGGCCAGCGCTCGCCGTAACAAGCTGATTGCTGCCGAATATGAGACCGAGCGTTCGCAGTATGTAGTGTCGGTGATCGACACTGGGCGTTTGATGCGCCCAACAATCAACGATATCGCCAAGCTGGATTATGCGATCAATGCCTCGTTAATGCTGGGGTATGTGGCGATGCTCAAAGGCGATCACATCGGCATGCTTTCGTTTGCCGACCATGTTGGGCGTTTTTTGCAGCCGCGCCGTGGTAAAGCCCAGTTTTATCAAATGTTGGAGATGTTGTATAACTTGCCATCGCAGCCCGTCGAGGCCGATTATGGCCGCGCGATCTCCTACTTGGGCTTGAAGAATAAGCGCCGTTCGTTAATTGTGATTTTTACCGACCTCAGCACCATGGATACCGCCAAGCCGCTGATTCAGCATATGGCACGCTTGGCCAAAACCCACCTCGCCTTGTGTGTGGTGATGAGCGACCCCAACTTAGTCGGCTATGCTGGCAAAGCGGCCTATAGTTCCACCGATGTGTATGAACGCGCCGTGGCCGAGATGGTGCTTGATGAACGGCGGGTAGTGCTCGACACGCTGAATCAAGCTGGCGTACATACGATCGACGTGCCAGCCAACAAACTAACGGTTTCGGTGATTAATAAATATCTGGAGTTCAAAGGGCGAGGGCTTATTTAACCGCCAATCACGGGGCTACTCTGCCCCGTGACGGCGTGGTTCATAATAGAATCAGCACCAGAATAAACATGCTGACTACGCCTCCGAGGGCAATCCCGAGAGCGATGCCTGCTGCGATACTCATGACACGGCGTAGTGGTGTTGGTGTGGCTTTCACCTGCAATCCTCCTAATGTGGTTATGCCCTATGGCCCTAGAATACCACAGTTTGGCCATGAATCGGCTGATACTCATCTGAGCTTAAGCACACGCTAAGCTGAGCATGACGATTTCAGGCCGACAGCCAAAGCGTACTTGTGGCCAGCTACAGCCCAAACCCCACGAGGTAAATTGCACCATCGATCCTACATCATAGCGATGGTCGGGGTAACGCATGCCCAAGTAGGGCAGTAGCAATGCGCCTTTGACTGGCACACGCACTTGGCCGCCATGGGCATGGCCCGAAAGCTGTAAATCAAAACGATTGTAGCTAGCAGTGAAATCGGCGGTATCAGGCTCATGCACCAAGATAATTGCTGCATCAGTCTTGGGCAATTCAGCAACCAAACGATCAAGCACTGGTTTCATGGTGCTGGGGTCGTTGGGGCCAATCGGGTTGGGCCAAAGATCGTCGTGGCCAGCCAAATGCAACTTGCTCGAACCACGATTCAGGCTGATCGCACGATTGGTAAGATCGGTGATGCCAGTTGTTCGCAGTACTTGACGCACGGTCTCGCCATTGCCATCGCCCCAATAATCGTGGTTGCCCAAAACGCCCACCACCCCATCGGGTGCTTCGAGCATCGCCAAGCCAGCCGCTAAATCTTCGGTAAAACGACTCGGGTCATGGGTAATGAAATCGCCTGAGATCGCGATTAAATCTGGTTTTTGGGCGTTGACCATGCGCACGGTGGTCAGCCAATGTTCACGAGTCATCAAAACATCGTCAATATGAATATCGCTCAAATGGGCGATGCGATAACCATCGTAAGCGCTGGCCAAGCGCGGCAAAACGATCGTTTCTTCGTGGATGCTCAGCCATTCGGCCTCAACTTGAAACCCATATGCGGCGGCTCCTAGCGTCGTGGCGGTCGTCGCCAAGGCCGAATAGCCCATTATTTTCAGAAAACTACGGCGTGAAAGTGCTGCTGCCATGTCAACCTCCTACAATCTGGTTTATGCCTAAGTGTAATGCCCTCACCCCCGACCCCTCTCCCACTGCTGCGGGCGAGGGGGCTAGCTTACAAGGGTCGGTTTTCGCTGCGAACCACGGATCTTGTGGTTCATCGGTGGATGGATGATGACCACTCATTGTGCTTGAGGGGGTGCAGGG
>NZ_DOPT01000021.1:0-86281 GCF_003512625.1 Herpetosiphon sp.
ACTGCGGCGGGCGAGGGGCGTTTGGTTTGATGGTTCCCCCTCGCCTCGCGGGCGGGAGCGGGGGCTAGGGGGTGAGGGCATGCTAATCGGGCAGTAAATCCCTCCCGAATCATGGTTAACTCCCTACCCTTGAAGGGCTAGGGAGTGAGGGTATGAAAATCGACAGCGAATTCAATCCAATCATGGTTGACGACCTACCCTTATAATCAGGGAGCGGGTTGAGGGCATATAATCAATCAACGCCGATTAATCACAATCGATTAATCGGCGTTTTGACATGCCAAAAATCGCTTGCTTATGGCTCTATAATTTAAGTATTCAGCCAAACCAATTTGACGATTAGCCTGCTTGTCTCTACAATCGCCAAACTAATCCAGCTCGTGAGGGATTTTATGCTCAACCAACGTGTTATGCGCCATTGGCAATTGCCAACATCGGCCTCGCCCAGCCAACTTCGCAGCCTCGGCGAGTATCATCCATTGCTGGCAGCTATTTTATGGAATCGCGGTTGGCGCGATGCGGCAGCGGTTGAGCAATTTCTCAATATCGATTGGAAACAACGCCACGATCCTTTTTTGTTGCACGATATGGATCGCGCAGTCGAACGGATTAAGCAGGCAGTTGCCCAACAACAACGGGTCGTGGTCTACGGCGATTTCGACACCGACGGCGTGACCGGAGTTACCTTGTTGATGCAATTGTTCAAAGCCTTTGGTCTGCCAGTGCGCCCCTACATTCCCAAGCGTGAGGGCGAGGGCTACGGCCTGAATCTGGCGGCAATCGAAAAATTGCATCAGGAAGGGCTTGATTTGCTCGTGACGGTCGATTGTGGCATTAGCAATGTTGCCGAAATTAGCCGCGCCAACGAGTTGGGCTTCGATACGATTGTGCTTGATCACCACCAGCCGCCCGCCAATTTACCACCTGCCTATGCCGTGGTTGACCCCAAACGCAGCGATTGTGCCTATCCCTTCAAGGGATTGTGTGGGGTTGGCGTGGCCTTTAAATTGTATGAAGCGTTGTGGCGGGCAGGCATTCAGCCTAACAACTTGCGAGCACGCGACATTCTCGATGTGGTGGCACTAGGCACAATCGCTGACATGATGCCCTTGACTGGCGAAAATCGGGTGTTGGTGCATTTTGGTTTGCAGGCCATGAACGAAAGCCAACGCCCAGGCTTAAAGGCGTTGTTGCGAGTAGCGGGAGTTGAACAAGGCAAAATTGATGCAAGTAGCGTTGGATTTCGGCTTTCGCCACGAATTAATGCCGCTGGCCGTTTGGTCGATGCGCGAATTGCCTATAGTTTGTTGCTGGCTCCCGATCAAGCCCAAGCTGATGGCTTTGCCGACCAATTAAATAGCACCAACATTGAGCGTCAAGCCCTAACCCGCGATGTTCAGCAGGCCGCCCGCGAATTAGCCCAAAATAGCGGCCAGCTTGATCAACGTATTTTGGTGATTGTGGGCGAGGATTTTCATCATGGGGTGGTGGGCTTGGCAGCAGGCAAATTGGCCGAAGAATTTGCGCGGCCTGTGCTGGTAATGGGCAAAGAAGAAGATCGTAGTCGGGGTAGCGCTCGTTCGATTCCAGGCTTTAATATTGTCAATGCCTTGGCTGAATGTGCCGATTTGTTTGAAAAATATGGTGGCCATGCCGCCGCAGCTGGCTTTACGATCGCCAATGAGCATATTCCAGAGCTAGAACAACGCTTGCAAGCAATCGCCAATCAACAGATTACTGATGCGATGATGGTGCCGCAGTTACCAATTGATGCTGAGGCGACGTTTGATCAACTGAATCTTGACACGCTGGCGGTGCTCGAAAAAATGGCTCCGTTTGGGCTAGAAAATCCCCAACCACGCTTTTGCAGTCGGCGCGTAACGGTGATCGAGGCGCGTGGGGTTGGTGCTGAAAATCAACATTTGCGCTTGCGTTTGCAACAAGGTCGCCATTATCAAACCGCAATTGGCTTTAACCTTGGCGATTGGTTGGCAGAATTACCCAATGGTTCGCAGATCGATATCGTTTATACTGTGGGCATCAACGAATGGAATGGGCGCAGTTCGGTGCAACTTACGCTGGTCGATTTGCGCTTGAGTGAAGGGCAACGATGAGCTTAGTTTTAGCCTCAGCTTGGCAGCCACGCGGCGAATTAGCCCGTTTTGAGCGGCTTTTACCTCAATTAAGCCAATTGTATCGAGCAATTGTAATCACCACGCCGCCAACAATTGATGCTCAATTGCTGCAAAGCCTCAACGAACTGCCAAATGTTAAGGCCGTGCCAACCACTGAATGGTTTCAAGGCCGCCACTTGGCCTTGGCCGAAGCACTCAAAACTCAACCAAACTATATTCATGCAATTGATTTTGATCGGGCATTGCGCTGGATCGAAACACGCCCCAGTGAATTGACCAGCATTGCCCAACGTTCACAAACCCATTGTTTAATTATTGGCCGCACTTGGCAAGCCTACGCCACCCACGCCCGCGCCTTGATCGAAACTGAGCGAACCAGCAATACAATGGCCTCATTTTTCCTTGGCATGCCGATGGATATTAGTGCTGGCGCACGCGGCTTTACGCCAGTTGCGGCGCATTTTATTTTGGCCAATAGCCCGCCGCTTGATGCGCTGGGCACTGATGCCGAATGGCCTGTTTTGTTGCATCGTGGCGGCTTCAAGCTGAATTATTGCGAAGTTGATGGCCTCGATTGGGAGATCCCCGACCAATTTCAGGCCCAAGCTGCTGATGCTGAAGCTCAGCAAAGCCAAGCCGCACACTACGATAGCCAGATCGAGCATTGGCGCTATCGGGTCGAAGTTGCTCAGCGCATTGTGCAAGCTGGAATTGCCGCCGCCCGCCGACCCTTGCAGTTTCTCTCTTAAAGCAAAACCGCGCTCCACCGAATGGAACGCGGCGCAGTAATCAGCACTAATTTAGCGGAAGCTCTCGGTAATATCGCGCACTTCCTCGTATTTGGCTTTGAGGTTTTGCAGCGCTTCCTCGGTGACAGTTTGCAAATTGCGATAAATTTGCTTATCAAGCATTTTGCTCTTATCGCCGTCGGGCCACAAACGCCATGAATCATTGTCGATCATATCGGCAACGATCAGGCTCCCATCGGCAGTGCGGCCAAATTCGATCTTGAGATCAACCAATTGTACACCGCGCTCAGCCCAAGTTTGTTCAAGCAACTCAAACACCCGCGTGCCTTCTTGCTCGATAAAACTGACTTCCTCGGCAGTCGCCAAGCCTTTTTCAACAATCCCTTCCAAGTAAATTTGAGGATCGTGGTTGGCATCGTCTTTATAAAAAAATTCAACCAATGGTGGGCTAAAACGGGTGCCTTCGGGCGTTTCAGGGTGGCGGCGGCAATATGAGCCAGTTGCCAAACGGCGCATGACTACTTCTAAGGGCAACATTTCACAACGTTCAACCAGCATCACCCCAGGTTCAGGGTCGGATTGATAGTGGGTGCGCACGCCACTGCGGTTGAGCAAGGCAAAGACATTAGCCGAGGTGCGACCGCTGATCGCGCCTTTTCCGTCGATTTCATTGCGTCGTGCCCCATCGCCAGCGCTAATCGAATCCTTTTGGACCATATAGGCCAAGCTTTGGTCTTCAGGGTGAGCATAGATAATCTTGGTTTTGCCTTCGGCTAATTTTGTGCCGTATTGCATTGAAAACGCTCCTTCATGCGTTGTTGAGCAAGCAAATTCAACGGCAAACTCAGCAAATGGAGTCTGCCCGCCCCATTATACATGCTTATGCGTTTTCACTTTTGATCCCCTGCAACACAATCAAGAGGTAGCGTTCGCGTTGCTCAGCTTGATCGTCGCCGATTGGCAGGCCCGCCAACAAGGCCGATAAATCGCCAGCGCGTAAATCTGGCCGCACCAAACCAGCCGCTTGCGCACGATCAATCAAGGCTTGAATCGCTGGATCAATGCCGCGTTTGGCTTGGCTGGTGGTTTCAATCAAATTGCTATGTTGGTGAATCATGGTTTTAAAGGCTCGATCTTTGATTTGGCGTTTAGCCATGCCCCGCACTACCTGCTCGACTGCCCACCAAGGATCAGCCGAATCTTGTAAGCTCGCCAGAAAATCAGTTACTACCTGAAAATGCTCCTGAATCACCAAATTCAAAAGGCCTTCTTTAGAGCCAAAATGATGATAGAGCGTACCAACCGCCACGCCTGCATCACGAGCGATCGCATCCATGGCGGCGCTTGGCCCATCGCTAGCAAACCGCGCTTTGGCCGCCGCCATAATCCGACCATGGTTTTGTTGCGCATCAGATCGTTGCGCCGAGGGTTTTTTGGGAGATTTTAAATCATCAGTCATCATTAATTACCTCTTGACAAATTGAACCATAGTTCAATATAATCAAGTTGAACGTCAATTCAACATATTCAACAAGTATAGCATAGACCCAAACGAAAGGATTAATAGATGACAACTGAGCTGCAACAGCGCACAATTCAACTTGGGCCTACCACAATCACGGCAATCGTCGATGTTACCACGCCATGGCCGATGCTGCCGGTCAGCGACGCAATTTGGAATAAAGTTCGTGCGGCCTATCCCAGCTCGTTTTATAACGCCGAAACCTTGCTAGGACGAGTGCATTGCTACCTGATTCAACAGGCTAGTCGCACGATTTTGGTTGACACAGGTTTGGGCAAAGCACCACCGCCAACGCCAGCGCTGAGCAGCCAACAGCTTGAGGCTCAATTAAGTTTGATGGGAATTGATGCTACAGCGATTGATACCGTGTTCTTAACCCATCTGCATGTTGATCATGTTGGCTTGAACACGCATTATGTTGATGACAAATTGCAAGCGCGTTTCCCCAATGCCCGCTATTTGGCCCATAAAGCTGAACAAGGCCTGATTGAATTTATGCAAACCCATACTCCCGAACGCGCTGGCTACTTGCAAGATCAGGTGTTGTGGCTGAACGAGCAGGGCTATTTAGATTTTTTCGAGGCCGATTTTGAATTGACTGAAGGCATCACGACTTGGTTTACTCCAGGCCATAGCCCAGGCCACACTGGGCTGTTGATCGATCATGGCACTGGCGAACGTGTGTTGATTGCTGGCGATATCTTTTTCAACCCAATTCAAATGTTCCATCCAAGTTTTGCAACCGGGTTGGATGTCGATAAAGAGCAAGCGCATGCCACGCGCCTAGCGGTGTTGCAGCAGGTCAGTGATGGCAAAACCTTAGTGGCAGCCTGCCATTTTCCAACGCCAAGTTTTGGCTATGTCGTGCCCGATGGTGATGCCTATCGCTGGCAACCGATTGCCGAGGATTAGTTTGTTTTTAACCACGAAGGACAAGGGGACAGGATTCAGGGGCTAGGGATCAGATTTGAATTACCTATCTCAATCATTAATCCTGGCCCCTGACCTCTATCACCCTCTGCGTGAAAGCCTCGTCGTTTACCTCGTTTGCCTTCTACCCTTTTTGATTTTCAACTTTTGCCTTTTGACTTTTGCGGTACTATAGCTAGCTAGTTGCTACCAATCGGCAGACACTGATTTGGCAACTGATGAGCTTGTTGGAATCTAGTATAAGGTGGTGAGTGATGGCAATCGTTAGTTTAATTTTGGTGGGCTTGGTGGCGGTCGAACATATTTATATTTTGTATCTTGAAATGTTTGCCTGGACGCAGCCGCGCACCATGAAATCGTTTGGTTTAACGCCGGAGTTTGCCCAACAATCCAAATCGTTAGCTGCCAACCAAGGCTTATACAATGGTTTTTTAGCGGCTGGCTTAATTTGGGGCTTGGTGCATCCCGATGCCGAGTTTGGCTTGCAGATTCAACTCTTTTTTGTGCTTTGTGTGGTTGTGGCGGCAATTTATGGTGGATTAACCGCCAAACGCTCAATTTTATTCATTCAAGGTGGTCCGGCAATTGTGGCTTTGGTGGCTTTGCTAATCCACATGTTTGTTTAATTGCTTAGAAAATCTTTAAGTTTTCTTCATTATTGTTTGGTATGCTGCTTGGGCGGTTTTATGCACAAGGAGGCATCTATGGATAATGACGATCAACCAGTTGGCCGGATTTTGAGTCGGCGCGAAGTGCTTAGGCTGTTTGGGTTGGCTGGTTCGGCGGCGGTAATCGCTGGTTGCAGTAGTGAGGTTGCGCCAACTGCGACGACTGTAGCTCAAGCAAGTGCCCCAACCGCCACAGCTACCAGCGCCGCAACCAATACCATTGCTGAGGCGGCAACGGCAACCGCTGCCGCCACTAGCACTGCCGAAGCAACGGCAACGAGCGAGGCGGTGGCGGCTTTGCCAAGTTGTATTGTGCGCCCTGAGTTAACCGAAGGCCCGTATTTTGTCGATGAAAAACTCGAACGCTCGGATATTCGTTCTGATCCAAGCAACAATGCGGTTAGTGCAGGCACCCAATTGGATATCAATGTTGTGGTGAGCCAAATTGGGGCAGGCACATGTACGGCATTAGCTGGGGTAATTGTCGATTTGTGGCATTGTGATGCTGATGGAGTCTATTCCGATGCAACTGACCGCAGTTTTAACACTGTTGGTCAGAAATTCTTGCGTGGTTTTCAGCGCACCGATGCTAGTGGCCTCGCCAAATTTACCACGATTTATCCAGGCTGGTATCAAGGGCGAGCGGTGCATATTCACTTTAAAATTCGTACCGACGAAGGCTATGAGTTTACATCTCAATTTTTCTTCGACGAAAGCTTGACCGACGTGGTACACGCCCAAGCACCGTATGTGGCCAAAGGCGTGCGTACCTTGCTCAACGATGGCGATGGCATCTATCAACAAAGCGGTGGCCAAACGATCTTGACAGTTACCCCAAGTGCTCAAGGCTATAGCGCTACCTTCGAGATTGGCCTACAGATTTAGTTTTTTAACCACGACGGATACTAGCTAAGGGTAGGTTTACGATCCCTCACCCCAACCTCGCTTCCACAGTGGCGGGCGAGGTGGTGAGGGATCTCAATCATTAACGCTATTGGTACAAAAGATTTTCATGCTTGCCTCTTACGAAAGCCCAAAGCCAAGAGCCATGTGATGAAATCGCCTGGCCTGCTTGACGTTGCCTAGACTCTACCGTACACTGCTCGCAGTATACTCAGGAGTTTTATCCTATGCCTCGCGTAATTGCCGTCACCAACTTCAAGGGCGGTATTGGCAAGACGACTACCACCGTGAATGTAGCCGCCGGCTTTGCCCTCAAAGGTGCTTCAGTGCTTGTGATCGATGTCGATCCACAGAGCAATGTGCGTATGTGTTTTGGGCATGCCGAACCCCGCCGCTCCCTGTACGATGTTTTGATCGATAACAAGAAAATTCCTGATTGTGTCGTGCAAGTACGCCCTAATATCGACCTACTTGCCTCAAGCGATGCATTATTGCAGGCACAATCGGATATTGGTAAACGCCCAGATTGGGGGCGCGTGCTCGAAATTGCCCTGCGTCCGGTCGTGCGCAACTATGATTTTGTCTTTATTGATTGTAGCGCTTCGTTGACTGTGCTTAACCTGAATGCCTTGATGGCAGCATCCGACATTATTGTGCCAACCGCCTTGGAGCACCTGGCTTTGCAAGGGTTGCGCCAGCTTGGCCGAAATATCACCCGCATCAAAGGCACCATGGGTGCATTACGCATGATTATTCCTACCATGTTCGATGCACGTAATCGCCAATCGCACCGTTTGCTGGCCTCGTTGCGCGAGGAGTATGGCACACTTGTAACCGACCCTGTTCGGGTCAATGTGCGGCTTTCCGAGGCGACGGTTGAGGGTAAAACGATCTACGAGTATGATCCACGCTCAAATGGGGCGATTGATTATGCAGCGTTGGTCGAAAAATTGGGCGATGTGTTTAATTTTCAAGCCAAACCTATGGCTGAGCCTGTGGCCAACCCAGTTCCAGCAGCACGTCCATTTACCGTCTTTGAAAACCCACCACCACCACCCGAACCATCGTTGGTTGGCAATTTACAAGCCGAAGAAAAGCCCATGTTTCGTGGCCCTGTGCGTGAGGAATGTCCGCATTGTGGGCGGTTATTAGAGCAAGTGATGTTGGCAGGCTATCGGGTTTATTTTTGCGATCATTGCAAATATAAACGCCAAGAATTAGCTTCGGGAGTTCGGCGCTAGGAATATTTGCGCACACGCTGCAACCCAAAAACGATTGCAACGAGCCAAATGCCTGCAAAACCAAGCCGCAAACGGGCTAGGTTGTTTGGGCTGACCGTCAACCACGAGCCAAGCAGTTGATCAAGCCCCCGCGCAATAAATTCAACCCCAGCCAAATTAAGCCCAAATAACCCGGCATAGAGCACAAACGTAATCATGCGCCGCCGCCGACCATTGCTGATCTGCCACGCTAAAATGCCACAACCAAGCAGCACCAAGCCACTAACCAGCCAGCTCCAAAATTCAATTGTCATAACGCTACCTTAAATGAACAACCTAATTTGAGGGGAAGTATAGCATGAGGAATTTAAGCGGGAAAATAATCACACCATTGTGCCGAACGCGTAGATTATGGCCTTATTGACCACAAAAGCTGCAAACAACTTGGGTTTGTGGCTCGAAGGCTGCCGATAATGGAGCTGGGTTGATCACGCTGGTGGCCAAAATCAACAAGGCCAAGGCGGCGATAATTGCCAAAGCCAATGAGCGATTGAATGGTTGGGTTTGGATGTTCAACATAGCTGCCTCCGAATTAACATTGCGTTAGAACTGAGGCTAGTATCGCATCCACTTGTGACAAACAGCGTCACATCGTTTTAGGCCTTTGCAAAGCCATAAAAAACACCTACTTACTGGGCTAGTAAGTAGGTGTGATTGGCGCGACCGGAGGGACTCGAACCCCCGACACTTGGTTCCGAAGACCAATGCTCTATCCACTGAGCTACGGTCGCAACGTCTATAGAATACTCGAAATTGGGCTTTGTTGCAAATCTTAAAACCAACAGCGGATGGGAATTCCATCCGCTGTTGGCTGTTCTCAGTGCTGTGTGGAGGAAACCGCTGGCGAACTGGCTTATTTGGTCAAGGCTTCGCGAGCGCGTTCGAGTTCGGTATTCAAGCGTTCTTCGCCCTTGGTGCGCAAGTTGGCGATAATATCATCAACGGTTTTGCCATTGGCTTGCGCAACTTGCTCTAAGGTTTTGCCTGCTTGCACTTCGGCTTGAACTTGCTCAACGGTTAGTCCGGTTACATCGGCGGTTGCTTGCACCAACAGGTGTTGGCCACGACCACCGCGACCTGGGCCTTTTTCACTAACAACACCTTTTTGGTTCATCAGGGTTGGGGCTTCAGTTTTGGCGGTTGCTAAACGTTCAGCCTTTTGGTCTTCGGTAATTTTGCCATTAGTGACGGCTTCGCTCAAGTTGGTTTCCATTTGAGCTACGGCTGCATCAATTACTGCTTGTTCGCTGCTGCCATTGGCAGTGGCAATTTCGGTCAATGAAGCGCCTTCAACCAATTTGCTGCGCACATCAGCCGTGGTCAGTTTGGTCAAGGCTGCGGTTTGCTCAACCAATTGATGATGAATGCCCATGCCGCCGCGTTGACCCATACCACCGCCACGCCCGCCACGCTTGCCAAACCCAAAGCCTTGGCCTGGATTGGCCGTGGTGCTGTCGGGCGTGGTTGGTTGCGTTTCGGTAGTATCGGGTGTAGTTGGTGTTTGGGCTTGAGTGCTGGTTAAGCGTCCACCCACAAACACCAAGGCAAAAGCGATTGCCACAATTGCCAGCCATTTTCCAATCGTTTTCATAACGCCTCCGTTTTGTACCATTGCATTCGTCGCTTGTTCGATATGGCTCTAGCATAAACCACTGCTGTGAAGAACATATGAAGTAAAGTCAGAAGTCAAAGGGCAAAAATCAAAAGTATGACATTGAACCACGAAGAACGCGAAGCGAAGAGGGATCAGGTAATAAACATAGGATGATAATCAAACAAATCTGTGCAATCTGTGGCTAAAAAAGCCTGCGCGTCCTTCTTGATCTTCGCGGTTGCCAATCCTTTATGTCCTTCGCGGATCGAATATTAACCTAGATGTTGGGCAGAATTTGGTTAGATCTGCTGTAACAAATATGTAATGAATATGCTAGCCAAAGCGCTCTGATTCACCAATACTTAACCCTGTAGTACGTTTTGTAATGATTTAGGAGGGTCCTTGTGCTGCGTATATGCCAACGCTTATTGGGCTTTATGCTCATAATTTTTTTGATCACTCAGCTTCCTGCAATGAGCTATGCCGAGCCACCCACTGACCAACCAAGCGATTGGTGGGGCATCGTCGTGCGCGACCCAGCCTACGAGTGGAATACCAATCCAGCTTATCCGAATGCTGCCAACCAAGCCTTTATCGATCGCATGTTCGATGAAATTGTGGCGATGGGCGGGCATTGGGTGCGCTTCGAGTTTCACGGCGCATGGGATGGCTCAAATTATGGCAGTTTTAATTTGGCTCAGGCTGATTATTTTATCAGTGCCGCGCATAGCCGTGGCTTGAAGGTGCTGGCCTTGCTGGGCACTGATATTTTGCGCGGCCCTCAAGCGGGAGTGCAACATTTTGATGGTGGCACGGTTTCAGGCAGTATTCCCACCAGCAATCCCGACCGTGAGTTATCACCCTGCCCACCAGCCCCGATTGGCTGCGGTGTGAATGCCTATCAAAAAGCTTGGCTCGAACGTGCGATCAGCATCGCCGATTATTATCGTGGTCGGATT
Source organism: Herpetosiphon sp. (assembly GCF_003512625.1). Lineage (NCBI taxonomy): Bacteria > Bacillati > Chloroflexota > Chloroflexia > Herpetosiphonales > Herpetosiphonaceae > Herpetosiphon > Herpetosiphon sp. Next base: position 10,741 of record NZ_DOPT01000021.1, read on the forward strand.
GATGCCTATGAGATTTTCAACGAGCCAAATTTTTATTTTGCATTGATTGGCGATACTAATGGCCAGCAAGATGAGATGAATCCCTATTATCTGGCCCAAACAATCACCAAACTGTATCGAATTTTGCGCGATCCCAGCCGCAACGATCAAACGCCGTTGATCGTTGGCGGTTTGCACCCATTAACTTCCAACGAATCAGGCCGCACTGATCGCGGTTACTTGCAAGCGCTCTACCAAGCAGCGCCATTCAGTAATTGGGCCAATAGCCACAACGGCCAATATCCGATCGATGGCGTGGCTTACCATCCGTATCCCGCCGAGATGCGCCGCTTGATCAGCGATAACGACTTTTTGCCATTAGTCGCGCCGCGCTTGGATAGCCTAATTGCCACGATGCGTAGTTTCGACCAAACCAGCCAGCTTTGGCTGACCGAAATTGGCACGCGTGGCGACCCGAATAATCCTAGTGAGTTGCAACGCCAAGCCGATTTTATGCGTCAATTTGTGGCAACGATCTATGGCCGACCTGAAATTGCCAACTGGTTTTGGTTCAAGTACGAGGATTTTCCGCCTGCCAGTGAGGCTTGGGGCGTTGTGCATATCAATTACGATGGCAACGGAGCCTATGATCTCAACGGCACAGTCAGTTTGTATAAACCGAGTTTTTATGCCTATCGCGATTTAGTTGATCATTTTCGCCAGCGGGTTTGGATTCCACAGGTGCTAAATAACATTAATTAGCTGATTCTGACGGCCTAAAAAGCATTTGCAGGCCCGTAGTTACAGTCTGCCCAATTCGACCGTGTGTGCTATAATCGAAGCAATCAAACACCAACGAATTGAGTACATCACTTGGGGATAGAGTAGCAATGTCAACGCGAAAATCTGCGCCAAAGCGCCAAAGTGGCAAAAAGCCAACCGCTGCGACCGCCCGCAAACGGGGCGCAGCTAAACAAACAATCACCCCGCAAATCCAAATTCCTCAAAATCTTCAGCGTGAGATTTTTGCGGTTATTTTGGTATTTTTGGGCTTATTGACCTTGCTATTCAGTACATTTAGCGGCGATCAAGGGGTGATTGGCACGCAATGGAATACCGCTGTGGCGCGGGCTTTTGGCACTGGCAAGGTGCTAGTTCCGGTGGCGCTGGGCATTCTGGGCGGCCTGATGATCTTTCAGGAGCGATTTAGTGATAGCCGTTTGAGCGGCGCGAATATTCTTGGCACGCTGATGGTGCTGCTTTCGCTGTTGATGCTACTGGAATATCCAGGCTATGAAATTCATCGCGAACACCCTGAGTTTCACGTTGGCGCTGGCGGTGGGGTCGTTGGTCAAACCTTGCTGACCATTTTAATCAGCGGGATTGGCAAGGGTGGGGCATTGCTCTTTTCGGTCACGATTGGACTGATCGGGATTATGCTGACCTTTAATCTGACCTTACGCCAAATTATGGCAGCATTGTTCTACTACACGGGCGGTTTGCGTATTTTAGGTCGCCGCTTGTTGGGTTCGCCCGTTCGGCGTGAGCCAATGTTTGATGATTATCCTGAGGAGCATTTCAGACCGCTGGAATTGCCCGCGCCGCAAGCCATGCCCAAGGTCAGCAACAAACGTCGTCAAGCGATTCTTGAAGATACAACCAACCAAGAGGTGGTGCTTACGCCGATTGCTGAGCGCCCCGCCCAAGCCAGTTTGTTTAATCGCGACCTTCCTGAGCCAAATCGGCCAGCCCGCCGCAAGGAAGTTGCCCCGCCACCAGTTGCGCCAAATGCAGCTGGCAGTATGGCCCCAACCAAACGGCTCAAGCCTGCCGATGATCAAACCAAGTCTAATCAGCCAAACGCTAATGCTGAAGACCCCAACTTTATCGAGCCAGACGAAGCGCTGACCCATCGTGCTTGGCCGTTGCCAACCCTTAACGCACTCGATGAGTTTGTTGAAGGCCAAATTGGCGATGAAGAAAAGCGCGAAAAAGCGCGGATTATCGAGGAAACCTTGGCCTCGTTTCGGGTTGAGGCGCGGGTGGTCGAGGCCAACACTGGCCCCGCAGTCACTCAATTTGCGCTCCAACCAGCAATCGGGGTCAAAATTAACAAAATCACCAGCCTGCAAAACGATTTGGCTTTGGCGTTAGCAGCGCCATCGTTACGGATCGAAGCCCCTGTGCCAGGCCGCTCGGTGGTTGGCATCGAAATTCCCAATTCGGCGATTGCCACGGTGGCCATGCGCGATGTGATTGGCAGCGAAGAGTTTGATACCAAACGCGGCAAGCTCAAAATTCCGCTAGGCAAAGATGTTTCAGGCAATGTGGTGATTGCCGACCTGGCCAAAATGCCGCACTTGCTGGTAGCTGGCAGCACTGGCTCAGGTAAAAGTATTTGTATCAATTCGATTATTATTTCGTTGTTGATGAAGCACACGCCCAACGAGCTAAAATTCATCATGGTTGACCCCAAAATGGTCGAATTGATCGTTTACAACAATATTCCGCATTTGCTCACGCCGGTGGTAACCGAGCTTGAACGGGTGGTTAGCTCGCTCAAGTGGGCCGTGCGCGAGATGGAACGGCGCTACAAGGTTTTTGCCAAGGGTGGTTTTCGTAATCTCGAAAGCTATATGCAAGCTGCCCGCAAGCGCCCCGACCTTGAGCCAATGCCCTATATCGTGGTGATTATCGACGAGCTGGCCGATTTGATGATGCTGGCTCCCGATGAAGTTGAAACCTTGATTTGTCGTTTGGCTCAAATGGCTCGTGCCACCGGAATTCACCTGATTTTGGCAACCCAACGGCCCTCGGTCGATGTCGTAACAGGCTTGATCAAGGCCAACTTCCCTACGCGGATCGCCTTCGCCGTGACTTCGCAAATCGACTCACGGGTTATTTTGGATACGCCTGGAGCCGAGCAATTGCTTGGCCGTGGCGATATGCTCTATCTGGCGGTCGATGCTGCCAAATCGATTCGGGTGCAAGGCACCTTTGTTTCCGATGGCGAAGTTGAAAAAGTTGTGCAATTCTGGCGCATGCAAATTCCACCTGAATTGACCAAGCCCGATGCTGCCAACCCCCAAGCCAAGCCTGCGCCAAGCAGCCAAACCAGCATGGGCGATGTCTTTTTGCAAGCCGACGAGCAAGATGAACTGCTGCCCAAGGCGATTGAATTGGTGCGCCAACATCAACGCGCTTCGGCCTCAATGCTCCAACGACGCTTGCGGATTGGCTATAGCAAGGCCGCCCAATTGATCGAACTGCTGGAACAGCGCGGAATTGTTGGGCCAGCCGAGGGCAGTCGTTCGCGCGAGGTGCTCAATCCAGAACAGGGAGCGAAGGCTGGTGGCGACGAATAGCGGTGATATTTCTGCACCTGTGGCGTAGAGCCTGCTACCCAACAGATCGACGAAATCGTTTATTATGGGGAGCATAGGCTATGCGGTTCTTGGTTCGTAGCACTGATAGCGCCCAGATAGCCTATCGCCTATAGCCTTGTACAAGGAGATCGCTTGTGAACAAGCAGACCATTCGTGATGTAGCGTGGAGCGGAAAACGAGCTTTGGTTCGGGTGGATTTCAATGTGCCGCTTGATCAAGCCCGTAAAGTCACTGATGACACTCGGATTCGGGCAGCGTTGCCTACGATCAACTATTTGCTCGAACAAGGTGCAAGTGTGATTTTGATGTCGCACTTGGGCCGCCCGAAGAAAAAAGTGGCCGAAGAATTCCGGCTCAAGCCAGTTGCCGATCATCTCCAATCGCTGCTGGATGCCCCAGTGAACTATATTCAGACAACGACTGGCGCTGAGGCCGAAGCTGCTGCCCAAGCCTTACAAGCAGGCCAAGTGCTGTTGCTGGAAAATACCCGCTTCGACCCCCGCGAAGAATCCAACGACCCCGCCATGGCCGAAGAATTGGCCAAACTTGGCGATATTTATGTGAATGATGCTTTTGGGGCGGCCCACCGTGCTCATGCCTCAACCGAAGGCCTCGCCAAATTCCTGCCAGCCGTGGCTGGTTTCTTGATGGAAGCCGAATTGGCGGCGCTTGGCAAAGCCTTGGATGATCCTCAACGACCTTTCGTTACGATCATTGGTGGCGCAAAAATTAGCGACAAAATCGGCGTGATCGAAAACTTGCTGGGCAAAGTCGATTCATTGCTGATTGGCGGCGGTATGGCCAATACCTTCTTGTTGGCGCAAAACAAGGCGGTTGGCGCTTCATTGGTCGAAGCCGATAGCGTGGCCGAAGCAGGCCGTTTGATCGACGAAGCCCAAGGTCGTGGCGTGAAATTGTTGTTGCCCAGCGATGTAGTGGTGGCCGATGCCTTCAGTGCCGAAGCCAATACCCAAGTGCTGAGCATCGACGATGTGCCCGATGGCTGGCGAATTCTCGATATTGGGCCAGAAACCCGCCAAACCTACTCGCAAGTGGTTAGCGAAGCCAAAACCGTGATTTGGAACGGCCCAATGGGTGTGTTTGAGCTAGAGCCATTTGCTGCTGGCACTCGCGCCGTTGCTCAAGCCTTGGCTGATAGCAGCGCAATCACGATTATCGGTGGTGGCGATTCGGTTGCAGCGATTGAGCAAATGGGCTTAGCTGAAAAGATGAGCCACATCTCAACTGGCGGTGGCGCGAGCCTCGAATTGCTCGAAGGCAAAGTGCTGCCAGGCATCGCCGCGCTCAACGATAAATAACTCGCTCGCTTACTCAAGTACGCAGCCCTACAGAACGCTTGATTCTGTGGGGCTTTTTATTAGCAACCTTTGAAGAGCAAGCATTCTGTGAGTTGAGAGGAAATCTCCATGTATCGCGTTCCGCATAATCCACAGCCAAAATATCGCTGGCCAATGATTCTGATGTGTTGTTACTATGGGTTTGTGGGGTTTCTGGCAATTCTTGGCAGCTGTACATTTTTTAGCATTATGATCGACTCTAAGATGCTTGGCGGCAACTACATCCTAAGTTTATTGTGGAGCAGCGTACTATTACTGGCCAATGTCAGCCGTTTGGGCCTCTTGGTTGGTCTATTGAAATTCTATCGGTGGGCATATTATGGAGCGTTGATCATTGAGTTACTTACAATTATTAATCTGATATCACAATTTGTATTACATAGTGGCCTGATTACGTGGCCTGAACTCGCATCGGGCTTGATTGGAATGCTGATTCTTGGTTATCTACTTCAGCCCAAAATTAAACAACAATTCCTTAAGTCAACATAACGCATACGTGTAATGGTTTATCACGTTAACAACGACCAGCATGCCCTCACCCCCTAACCCCCTCTTCCGCCCGCGAGGCGAGGGGGAACCGATCCAGGCGTGCTCCCCTCGCCCGCCGCAGTGGGCGAGGGGCTGGGGTGAGGGAACGAGCACTGGTTCTCAATCCAATGCATTATTACACATAAACGTTACAAGCAATTAATCAACAAACATTCGCAGCACTGCTATGCTATGGGTGTTTTTTATGGTAATACCGCGGTAATCAAATACGTCTCCTTGCAAAAGGAGTAATTATGTATCAAATTCCTAAAACCCCTCAATTGATTCAACAAACCCCAATCTTGCTGATTTGTGGCTATTATGCGATTATTGGCTGCTTTTTTACGCTCGGCAGTTGTTCCTATATTGGAACCTTAATCATTGGTATTGCTGTTTCTCCGCCAGAAACGCTGATCAGTGGCATGAACGCTGAGATTTTTTGGACAACCCTATTGTTATTGCTGAATACCAGTCGTTTGGCCTTATTGATTGGTTTATTAAAAACCCGACGTTGGGCTTATTGCGGGATCATTGCACTAGAAATCAGTATGGGCATCAATTTATTATATGAAGTATGTTTGGGCCAATCACCAATGACCATTTGGCCGCTATTTACTTTTTTCAGCGGAGTCGTTGGGGTTGGCATTATGAGCTATCTCGCGCAAACTCACATTCGACAACAATTTAAGGTGTAGGATGAATTGTATGATAGCGTGAAGGCTCCAGCCGAAGTATCAAGTTTCGGCTGGAGCTGGAATTCCTAGTTAATCTTCTTGCACAAAGAATATTTGGGTTTAGCGTTGGGTTTGTTTCAACAACTCATCAACATAATTGAAGGCCGCCAACGATGAATCACCAAACACATCAACCGCAAATTTTGCGTCTTCGGTTTGCAGTGTGCCACACCAATTGGTTAGGGCATAATCGAGTTGCTGTGGATCGCCCGTTACCAGTACATCACGTGAAAAGTGATACGCAAAGCGATCAATGTCAAATTGAATTGCCTTAAACTGTTTAATTTGAGCAGCATTCAGTTTGCCTTGCTCAAGTAATGCAGTGCGAATCAACGCAAGATCATTCGACCAACCTACGGTGATATGCGGGGAAAGCAGGCGTGGCGCGTAAAGCCCACGTTGACTTTGAAGGTGACGATGACTAATTGCTTGGTTGTAGATGTCAACTAGGCTATCGATCATATGCAGCCTTGGAATAGTTTGGTTTAAATTGGTGATTGTTTGTTCAAGATCGCCTGCTTCAAAATCTTGCCAAGCATCACGAGCATAGAGATTGAGAGTATCAAACTCACGCCATAGATGATGCCCACTCAAGGCAATATTGGCATCACGCTTGGCTTCGAGGCGCAAAATCGCCTCTTGATGACGGTTAATCTGGGTAAAACTAACCAGCAAGGCCGCAATTAAGGCCATAATTAGCCACGATGATCGTTTGATTTGTTTGATTTGGCTCAGCATATACCTTATCCTTCGGCTATAACTCCACACCCCAATACGCATCAAAGAGTTAAGTTAGAGCTGCAAAAATCAGGTATTTGGCTAGCACTTTTAGGTTAACTATCGCTAGTACTTTGGCTTTTTAGCGATTTTTGAGGATACACCAATGAGGTTTGGTGGAGACGTTGGGACTTGCACCCAAAGGACATCATGGCACGTTGGCTTTAACTGATGGACTGCCTATGCCGCCCCCATTGCCCAAGCATTCTAGCAAATGTGCCGCGATTATGGCTCAGCCCTCAAGCGGTTTAGGCTTCCAACCAAGGGCTGAGTTGGGCCGCTGAAATAACCCCTTGACGCAAAATTGTCGGTTGCTCACCACTGAGATCGACAATCGTTGAGGGTTGTTCGCCCATTGCAAACCCACCATCAAGCACCAATGGCACACGCCCAGCCAATTGTTCAGCCACAGCCTGCGCGGTATTCGGCGTTGCTTTACCATGCAAATTAGCACTGGTTCCAGCGATTGGCGTGCCAAATTGGCGAATCAAGTTGCGCAATTGCCCATGGTTTGGCACTCGCACGGCAATCGTCGCTTTGCCAGCAGTTAATAATTGCGGTAGCTGCGCGACCGCTGGCAAGACTAAGGTCAAGCCACCTGGCCACCAAGCCTCAGCCAAACGCCACGCCAAATCGGGAATATCACGGGCAACCTTGGATAGATCATCCAAATCAGCCAGCAACATCGGTAGCGCAACCGTGGCTGGCCGTGCTTTGGCCTGAAAAACTTGGGCAATCGCTGCTTCATCCAAGGCTGAGCCACCAATACCATAGACGGTATCGGTGGGAAAACAGAGAATTTGGCCTTGCTGTAATTGCGCCAAGGCTAAGGCCAAACCGGCATCATCAAAATCGATAACATTGGTGTTCATAAGGTTGTTGCGGTCAAAATCACAAAGACGGCTGCGCCGACAATTCCCAATTCCCAGCCGATGCGCCGATCAAGTGTGCCAGCTTGGGCATGATGCAACAAGTTCATCATCACATAAAACAGCGCCGTCAGCAGTGTGCCAACAATCAAAAATGGCGCGGGCCAGAAGCTAAGCATTGCCGCAGCCTCAGCGATCACCACGCCAACCACGGTTAATGCCAACGATAATGGACGTTGGTGATCGTTGACATTGCGGGCTAAAAGGCGATAAGCCAAGGGTACGCTGGCACTAAACGCCAAAATGCCAGTGAAAATCATGCGATAGTGGGCGTTGGCAATTGCACTGAACATGCCAAAAGCCACCAAATAGGCTACTGCTTGTAGTCCAACCCGCGCCTTATCGCGTACTTCAGTATCGCGATCGAGCACATAATGCTGGGCAACCAAGGTTGCGGTTAGTAAGCTGCCGCAAACCACCAACACCAAAATAAAGGCCGTGCCTTGCAAGGTTTCTTGAAACAACCGAAAGAAGGCAAACGAGCCAACCACCACCGCTGAGGGCAAAACCCAAAACAAGGGCACAATTTCGATTTTGCTGAGTGGGCCAGGCAAACGCAACAGTTCACGATGCTCCAAAGCCGGGTGCGCTTTGGCCAATAAATCGGCCCCGGTGCTGATGATAATGACCAATAGGGCGATAATAAACCACGCCACCGAAATCACTGGCAGATCGTTGCTAATACGGGCCACTAAGGGATAATCGGGGTTGGATTCGAGCAGAAAGACCACCATCAAGCCTAAAACCACCAAACTGATGAGTGGCAAAATGCGGTCGAAACGCGGTGTTAGTTTCATATGCTATCAAGATAGCCTAGCTGGGCTAGCCTATCGCTAGGATTATGCTTGGCATAATCTACTTGAATAATTCGGCAATTCGCGATTGAATTGCTGGTAAATCTGGTTGAATGATGTAAGCACCATCACTGGTGCTGGTTTCATAACCATAGTTTAAATCAATCGATTCGCGCTGAATCCCAGCCGGCTCGAAATTCTGAATTGCCAGCACCAAACGCAAGGTCGTCGGCAAATCGATGCTGGTATATTCGAGGGTATTGTACAACGAGCTAACCAATTCGATGTTGTCAACGCTATTATTGGCTTGCATGAGATTTTGCAAACGGGCAAAAATTGCCAAAAGCACCTGCTGTTGACGCTTACCACGCTCAAAATCGTTGTCGGCATGGCGGGTGCGGCTATAAATCAGCGCCGTTGCTCCATCCATATGTTGCATGCCTGGCAAAAAATGCGCTTCCATATAGCCATAATCAAAGGTTGGGTAGCGCGAATCGTAAATTTCCTTGGGCACATCAACATCAATGCCCCCAATTAAATCGACCATGGTGATCATTTCTTCAAAGGTTGTAACCACCACCGCATCAATTGGCTGGCCGATGGTGGTGCTCAGGGTTTGGCGTGCCAATTCGGCTCCAGCTTCAGCATCGCCATTATCGCCCTCGCCATACATATAAGCAGCATTTAATTTGACCGAGAAGCCATATTCCGGCGGCAAAGCGACCCATAAATCGCGGGGCAAGGAAACCAAGGCCGCGCTTTGATTGCGTGGATTGAGATGCAAAACCAACAATGCATCAGCCCGCGCTGGCTCAGTCTCGCCAGGTCGTCGATCCAAGCCCAAAATTGCCACTGTCATGGCGGCTAATGGGCGCGGGGTTGCGCTCGGTCGCGGGGTGCTGGTTGGGCGCGGGGTTACGCTTGGCTCAGTTGTGGCAATAGCTTGGGCGGTAGCCGTTGGCTGAATCACTGGAATCACGCTTGGTTCAGCTATGCCGCCTGCAATAACTGGCGCTGGCGTGTTACTTGGCTCAATTTGCACCCCAACCACTTGCTCAGGCGTGCTCCACCACCACCAACTACCGCCAAGCACCAGCACAGCCAGCATAGCAAAAACGGCCAGCGGCCAGCGGCGGCGAGTTGGTTTGGTGAGTGCTGGCGTAGGCGTAGGCGCGGCAAGCACTGGCTCTTCAAGCAGGGTCGTTAATAATTGGCGCTGTTCTTCAACCTGCAATACTTCTAATAAGGCATAGCAATCGGCACAATTAGCAATGTGGAAACCCATTTGAGCACGTTCGGGCGGACGCACCGCCGGACGAATTCCTGCCGCAAGTTGGCGGCGCACGTCTTGACATTCCATGCAACGTCCTTGAGGATGGTAGTTTGTCGCTTGATTATAGGCGGCTCGTCGCGAAGATGCAAAAAACGTAGCCTACGTATCAGCTACGTTTTTATCGTGAATGCTTGCAAAACGTGTTAATCAGCAGCGACTGGCATAATAAACGTGAAGGTCGTGCCTTGGTTGACCGCACTTTCAAGCCAAATCCGGCCACCCATCAGTTGAATTAGCGGGCGAACTAGCGAAAGCCCCAAGCCCGTACCGCCAGCTTCAATTTTTAGCGGGTTTTCGGTACGATAAAAACGATCAAAGACTTTTTCATGTTCGCTGGGGTCGATGCCCACGCCGCTATCTTGCACCGCTAAGGCGATATAGCGCCGCCCGACTTGCAGCCCTTCGCGTTGCTTGTTTGGAATATCGTTGAAATTGATTTCGAAGGCTTTCACGCTGATTTTGCCGCCATTGGGCGTGTATTTGATCGCGTTGGATAGCACGTTCGAGGCCACTTGGCGAATACGCTCCATATCGCTCCAAATGGTTGGCAAATTGGGCGCGAGGCTTAGCGAGAACTCCTGTTGGCGCTGGGTAATTTCAGCCCGTGCATTACCAACCACGCTACTCATTACATCAGCGACCATCAGCCGGGCCATTTGTAATTCAACGCTGCCAGTTTCAATCTTGGTGATATCCAGCAAATCGTTGATAATCGCGATCATCCGCTCGGAGTTATGGGCAATCGTGTTAAGGAATTCCTTCTGAGTGGAATTTACTTCGCCCAACGAACCCATCGCCAGCAATTGAGTATAGCCTTTGATCGAGGTCATCGGCGTGCGCAACTCGTGCGAAACCGTACCAATAAACTCAGTTTTCAACCGATCCGATTCGACTTCGCGGGTAATATCGCGGCCAATCAAACACGCGCCCAGCAATTCGCCACGCTCAGTCATCACCGGAACCAAAGTCACACTGATCGATTGGGTGGCGCGTTTGATGATAATGCCTTGGGTTTGGGTGGCATCGGGGTTGTTCAACACTGCTCCCAGCGGATCGCCTGGTAATTTGATATTCAATGATTCAAGCAATTCATCGAAGCTTTGAGTTACCAACTCATCAAGTGGCCGATCCAGAATTGATTCGGCGGCAGCGTTGGCCAAAATAATATTGCGATCAAGATTGAACACAATCACTGCATCGTTCAGCGATTGCAAAATAGCGTTGTTTTGGCTCGAAACTTCTTCTTGATGGCGCAGCATGGTTGAAAGCTTGATGGTGCGTTCGGCCAAATATTCGTAAAGCTGGGCGTTATAAATGGCAATTGCGATTTCGCCAGCGATTGCTTTGAGCAAACGCATATGGCTTTGATTGAAAAAGTGCGATTTAGGATGTGAGAGCATCAACACGCCCACAATATCATCGCCTGCGATCAGCGGCATGCCGACCAACGAGCCAGTATTTTTGCCAACCTCCTGGCCAAAGGCATCAACTTGCACCCAACGATCATCGTTGGTCACATCGTTAACCAAGGCTGGCTGGCGATGTTGGGCGATCCAGCCGACCAAGCCTTCACCAATTTGGAAGCGCCGCGAACCAAGCGTATGCGAAATTCCGGCCAAGGTTGCCCGATCAACCAGCAAGCCTGTAGCAGCGTCGATCAGCATCACCGAGCCATGTTGCACGCCAGTCAGGTTGGCTAGTGCTTGCAAAATCCGGTTGAGCAGCACATCAATTTCGAGGGTCGAAATATCGCGAGCAATATCAGCAATTGCTTCGAGCCGATCACGTTCTTCGCTCAGTTCGGCGGTACGCTCGGCAACTTTGCGTTCGAGGTCGGCGTTTAATTGCTGCACCGTACTATACAAACGAATATTTTGCAGCGTGACCACAATTTGGTTGGCAACCGTGCGCCAGAGGTTCATCATCACATCGTCGATGCGCTCGATCAAAGTTGAGCCTTGGGCCACTAAACAGCCAAGCATATTATTTTCTTGGCGCAGCGGCACAAACAACGCCCCTTGGTTATCGACCATCCACGAGGTGCTATTTGGCTCGACCATTGGTTGGAGTTGGACCATGCCTTGAGCGGTAGCAACTTTGAGGGCTGCGGGCAAATTTTCAGGATCAAGCGGCTGGCCAGTTAACTTGGCCCAATCATCGCCCCAGGCATGTTCGATCATCCATGTGTCGTCGTCGATGCGCAACACAATTGCACAGCGCTCGACCGTAAAGGCTGAGAGAATTCGTGGGCCAATATCTTCAAGAATTTCGCGATCCAGCGAGGCGCTCATGGCTTGCGAAAGCTCATAGAGCGTAGACATCTGTAAAGCAAAATAATCGGATTCGGAAGCCATTTGAGCCTGATGATCAAGCAGATATTCGGCTTGGGCCACCTGTTCGCGCAATTCGGCTTGGACTGTGGTGTTGTGATGATTGGTGAGCAAAATCGTACAGCGCTCGACCAATTGATCAAGCTCGTTCGACGATTGCCAGCGCGTCAGCTTGTGTGTTTGCAATACATCAACGATTGCTGGGCGTAACTGAAAACTCAGCTGAATTAGGGTGGTTAATTCAAAGGCATGCCAATCGATGCCCAACTCAACCAAAGCTAGCTCAAGATCGGTTTGCTCGTCAGGTAACGTTAGCAGCAACTCATATAAACGCCGCACATGCACCGAGGGAAAATGCACCCCATTTTTGGGCACGGCAGTGCCGAGGCGATGCACCCAGCGGGCGATCACCTGCTCAGCATTATCAATCAGAAATTGACGCAATTGAGGCGTAGACGTTTTCTGCATAGCGCACCTTCTGGACAAAACGCAAGGCTGACCTACTGGGTTTGAGCAATCAGAATCGTGACATCATCGGTGGTTTTGCCATAGCGTTCCATCAAGCTGATCGCCAAGGCTTCGGGGTTTTCGATCGCATGATGCAAAGCCGAATCGGTAATCATGCGAGTTGAAATGCCGTCGCTATACAACACAAAAATATCACCGAGATTAAAGGTATAGGTCATTTCCAGCAGGCTTGGTAACTGATTATGCCCAAGAATGCCATTTTTGGAAATAGGCTTAATCACCCGATCGCTGATGACGTGAATACCTATATTACCTACGCCAATATAGCTTGCGCGAAGATGATCGAACTCCAAGCGCAATAAGCCAATCACTGCGCCGCGTGTGCCGTGAAGTGCCTTATGACAACGCTCGATCAATTCTTTGAGCGGTCGGGTCGCATGTTGGTGCAATTCTTCTAAGGCTAATTTGGTTGGCTTGGCTGCTTCTGCGCCCCCGCCAAGGCCATCGATCACAGCGATTAAGATACTATTTTGACTTTCGATCACAGCATAGCCATCGCCAGAGACCGATTGACCATATTTGCTGCGCGTTTGGGCGCTCCAATTTAATCTCATTATAGTCCTCCGCGTTCGCGCCGACGTGGGAGCCACCGCCGTGCTCGAACGACCGTGCCAACACCAACTTGGGATTCAATTTCGAATTCGTCCATCAACCGTTTAACCCCAGGCAAGCCCGTGCCAAGGGTCTGCTTGGTGCTATAGCCATCACGTAAGGCAAGGGTTGTATCTGCGATGCCTGGTCCATTGTCGCTTGCCTCGATTTCGATACCACGTTGCTCGTTGCGTTCAATTTCGCGCACGGTTATGCTACCGCGTTCGGCGTGAGCCAAAATATTGCGCGTCAATTCTAAAATCGCAATTTCAATCCGTGTACGATCAACATCATCAAAGCCTAGGCCACGCGATACTTCACGTCCATGGCTGACCGCGATGTAGACATCAACCTCACGAGCAATCGTTTGGGTCAGAGGTTCACGACTCATTATAACGTTTCCGTTTTGGTTGCGATAGTGATGAAGATGACAACTAGCTTTCGTTTGCCAACCTTAATTAATACCAAGGTTGGCAAACTATCGATGGCAGTATAGCACAGTTGCTAGTGATCTACTAGCACCACTCGCGGTTGATTAATTTGCTCGATCACCCGTCCGACCAGTTGGGCATCGCTGATGGTTGCGAGTGCTTGCTCAGCCTGTTCAGCCGCAATAAATAGAATCATGCCCAAGCCCATATTGAGCACATGATGGGCCTCGTGTTCATCCATCGCCGCTTGTTCCACAATTAATTTAAAAATTGCTGGAACTTGCCATGAACCACGAACTAATTCGACTGTCACGTTGGCTGGCAATACCCGCGGAATGTTATCCCAAATGCCGCCGCCAGTGATATGGGCCAAACCGTGAATCGCCACATCTGCTTGACGCAAGGCCTGAACTTCGTGCAAATAGGCCCGATGCGGAGCCAGCAAAGCCTCGCCAATGCTCAAACCAGCTAAAATTGTTGGTTGGCTGGCATAGCCTAAGGGTGCGCAAACTTTTCGCGCCAACGAATAGCCATTGGTGTGCAAGCCCGTCGAAGGCAAGGCAATTGCCACATCACCTGGCTTAATTGCGCTGCCATCAAGCATATGCGCCCGATCAACCACACCGACGATTGTTCCTGCTACATCAAAGGCTCCATCGTGGTAAACGCCTGGCATTTCGGCAGTTTCGCCGCCAAGCAAGGCAATTCCTGCATCACGACAGGCTGCTGCTAGCCCCTCAACTGCGGCCACAACCATGGCTGGCTCAAGCTTTGAGGCCGCAATATAATCGAGAAAAAAGAGTGGCGTTGCGCCTTGGCACAAAATATCATTAATACAATGGTTAACGAGATCTGCGCCAATCGTGCGTACATCGCCAACGGCTGCGGCCACCGCTGTTTTGGTGCCAACCCCATCGGTCGAGGCTACCAAAACTGGCTGCGCATGGCTTGCATTAACCTGAGCCAAATCAAAACAGCCGCCAAACGCGCCTAAACCTGCCAACACTGCTGGCGTATGGGTGGCCTTAACTGCGGCTCCCATCTGTTGGATCGCATCCATTTTGGTTGCAATATCAACGCCAGCATCCTTATAGGTGGTCATGGTTGTCTACTCCAGTTCCGAATTGATTGGTTGATGGCTCATTATAGAACAAAGAACATTGAGGATCGAAGATGGGCTATTGGTTAGCGGCATAATTGTTGGGATGCGTTCACCCCTTGCATCCCTCAAGGGCATTGTGTGGTATGCAATCATCCACTGATACACCACGGAATCTGTGGTTCGCGCCAGATCACGATTAAAACCTACCCTTGTAAGAGCATCCTCGTATGCGAGAGGGAACTGGTGAAAGGTGGAACGCCCCTCGCCCACCGCAGTGGGCGAGGGGTTGAGGTGGGGTCAGGCAGATTATTTAGCATTAACAAAACCTTATCGCCCAACCTTTAGCGAACGGGAATTGGCCGAAATTGATTTGGGCTTGGATTGCTTGGCATAACCCGTAGCGGCAAGCCTGTTTCGGTTGCTAATTGCTGGCGTAACCCAGTTGGTTGGCTGAAATGAGCGCTGGTGATAATTGACGTAATGTTGTTGTATTCAAAATTGAAGGCTTCATGCAACTCCAAAACTGCGCCATAGCTAGTTGCAGCATTGTAGGCATCAGCCTGAACATACAGCTTGGTTTGGGTGGCAATGCGGTTAGCCCACTCGCTACGCCGTGCTGAGTAATATTGATCATAGGGCCGAAGCGTGATCGATTGACCTGGCGCAAGTGCCTCGGTCACACCCCAAACAATGCCTTGACTGGCAACATCCCACCATTGTTGGTTGACATGGCTAGGCGCTGGATTGGGCGCGATATACAAATCGACCCAAAATGCTTCACTCGTCGCACAATTACCTTGATTGGTGACTGTCACAACTAATTTCTGGTCAACCGTGATACTGCTCACCTGTAAATCGGCATAGCAATAGCCTAACACCAGCGGCAAGAAGTTTTGGCTTGTGCCAATAAATGGCGTGCCAGTAGCAGTTGGTGTGTTGCTGACCGTTGGCGTTGCTGTATTAGTTGGTGTATTAGTGACCGTCGCTGTCGCGGTACTGGTTGGCGTATTACTTGGTGTTGGCGTATTGGTTGGCGTATTACTTGGTGTTGCTGTCGCCGTGTTCGTGGCAGTTGGCGTAGCGGTTGCCGTTGGCGTAGCGGTTGCCGTTGGCGTGTTCGTGGCGGCGCTTGGCACACAGCCAGCCACCACAATATCATCAACATTCCAGCCAAGAGCGCTAACCAAGCTGTCGCTGCCCATGCGGAAGCGCAACCAAATTGTTTGGCCTGCCAAGGCGGTTAAATCAGCAGTTTCTTCAATATAAAATGGATAATCGCCGCTCAAACCAACGAATGCCGATTGTCCCGCTAAGGGATTATCGCTCTCAAGTGTCAGTACGCCATCGTAGCCCGAGCTGGTAAAGAAACTTCCAAGATCGTTAAAGGTTGTGCCATCAGTGCTATATTCAACCACCCCACCATCAAAATAAATATCAAATGGTGTATTGTTGCGTTTGGCTGAGCGTTCGGGCATTGGGGTTGGTTCGCCGCCACCACCTTCGTTATCAAACTCAAAGCTATAGTTATGGTTGAAATACAACGTTACTTCACTCGCGCCCGCTGGAATTGTGATGCCGGCCATCGTCGTTAGCCGTTGATCGCTAATCGTCTCAGGATTATCGGCATGCCACGAGAGGCTGGGGCTATTAAAACTGCTATTATCCAAGACCCAGGTTGGGCCTGTGCCACTGACATTCCACAGTGGTTCGCTGCTCACGCTATCGCTGAACAACACTTGCAGATTGCTGCCTGGCACACATGCACTTGGCGGAATTGTTGGGGTAACTGGCAAAGCGGTATTGCTGGGCGTTGGCGTGTTACTTGGCGTATTCGTCGCCGTATTGGTTGGCGTGTTGCTTGGGGTTAACGTTGGCGTGTTCGTCGCCGTATTGGTTGGCGTGTTGCTTGGGGTATTTGTCGCCGTGTTGGTTGGTGTGTTCGTCGGCGTGTTCGTCGCCGTGTTGGTCGCTGTGTTGGTTGCGGTTGGGGTGGCTGTCGCTGGGGGCGCAACCCAACATTGCGAAAACTCCGAGGTTTCGTTGGTATTGACGTTCGTTGCTAAAATCGTGATATTTGGGGCTGGGCTGGGAAACAGCTTGGTAAATGCGCCATTTCCAGCGGCATCGGTCGTGAAAAAATCACTTTCTAAGAATTGTTGGCCCTCGCCATAGCCCGAAGTATCGCAGGTGGTATTGCTGTAAAAAGCCAAACGTAGCTCTTGGCTGGCAGTGCTGTTGAATGTCCCTTGGATTGTAACCGTTGTGCCATCATCAATAACACTGACGACTACTGGATAATTTTGGGTGCTATTCGGGCCTGCATCAAGATCATCAAGATCGTTGGCGGTGGGGCCATCATTGTTAATATCAATGCCTAGCTCAGCATTGAACGCAATGCTATTTTCGCTAAATAAGCCTTCGCCGCCGATTTTGATGTTGCTCGGAGCCAATTCGCTCAATTCGAGCAGCGCAATGCCATCGCCTTGGTTGCCAAGCGGGCTGTTATCGAGCGCTACGCCGATGCGATTGCCTTGCATGGTAACATTGGTAGGGTCGAAAACGAAGTTTACCCCATTGCCGTTATTGCCACTAATCAGGTTGCCCTCGGCATCGTCGGCAGTTTCGTCGCCATCAGTGCCCAGCACTAAGCCAGCAACTTCATTTTGAATTTGCACGCCACCTCTGTTTGGGCGAGCTACTAAACCAGTGCTGTCAGTACCAATGTAGTTGCCACTGATGATCGTATCGGTGATTGGCTGATCGCCACCACCAACGCCAATCCCAAGATCGCTGTTGCCGCTAATAATGTTGCGTTCTAAAGCATCGCTCATGCCATCGCCATTGGTGCCGATGCGCGTGCCACTTGGCCCAAAACGCAGCACGACCCCACGCTGATTGCCAATGGCGGTCGAGCCAGTTGGATCAAGCCCGATAATATTGCCTGCAATGACGTTATCGGTTGGGAAACCGCTGGAGCCACCGCTAAATTCGGCAATTTGCACGCCCTCGGCGCTATTGCCACTGATCACGTTACCTTCGACTGCATCGCGCACGCCATCACCATTGGTTCCAATGATCGTCTCAATCGTATTGCCACTAATCTGAATACCTGTATCGTTGGCTGCTGCGGCAGTTCCAGCTGCATTTAATCCAATATAGTTGCCACGAATGTGATTATTTGATGAGCCATAAATATAGATGCCTAAGATGTTACCGCTGATAATATTGCGTTCGGCGGCATCGCCAATGCCATCGCTGTTGGTGCCAATTGTGACATTGCCAATGGTCGGCCCAAAAAATTCGATGCCAGCGCGATTACTGCGGGCAGTATTGCCGTCGCTGGCCACCCCAATATAGTTACCAGCGATGCGGCTATTCGCGCCACCTGAGAATGAAATACCATTGAAGGTTTGGCCAGCAATAATATTACCTTCGAGCGCATCATTACTGCCATCGCCATTGGTGCCAATCATCGCTTGATTACTGTCTGGATAGAGCAAAATGCCCATATTATTGCCGTTGGCGGTTTGGCCGTCGGGTTCGAGGCCGATAATATTTTGGGTTAGCCAAACGTTGTCACCTTTGACGTTAATTCCAATCCAAGTATAAAAGCTTGGGCTACGAGCAGCGTTCAAAACCAAGCCACGAATTACCGAGCCATCAGCTTCGGCCAGCAAAATTTCAGTATCAGTAAATCCGCTAGGGTCGCTCAAACCTGAACCATCAAGCTCGACCACCAAGCTCATTGGCCATGTGCTGCAATCGCTGCCTGCTTGGCTACAGCCGTCGATTTGAATTTGCGTTTGCAAGGCTGGCAATTCGCTGGTGAGAACGATGGTTTTGACCCCAGCCCCTGGAATCGCAAAATTAATCGTGTCGGCATCAACATTGGCATTCGCCGCGTTAATCGCTTCGCGCAAGCTACAATCTTGGTTGCCAGTGCCCGTGCCAAGAGCATCGCACGCGCCATCGTCGGTATCAGCAACCGTATTGACCACAAAAATCCCTGTCGGAACAAATGGCCTTGGCTGAGCTACCGGTTTTGGCGCGGCTGGCGGTGAATTCAAGGCTTGCAAGCGTTGAATGGTAAGCGGCACTTCGCGCTGAGCAGCAGCTTGATTCAAAGCCTCAGCCTGTTGGATGACCGATTGATCGAGCTGCTTGGAAGTTGGTGGGACTACCCGTTGGGCAGCGACTGGGCGATTGAGCAGCGCCCCCGTCACGATCAACAAACCGACCATTCCTAATGAAAGCAAACGAGTAAAACGCAGTGAAAATGCATGCTTCATAGACCTACCTCAAACATCAGCATCGACGACCTCACACAAAACACACCTTTGGAATTAGCCTTGAGTAAACATTACCAAAGATGCAACAACGAACACCAAATGCTGATGCTTGGTGTTCGTTGTGGTGCTGCGCTCAAACTTATGGCAAGTAATGGCGATTAATCATCAATCGGGTTTATGTTAGGCAGGGTTGTGATGATTAATCAACTTAAACTATTGCCATAAATCAGCTTGTTTGGCCATGATAATGCTCATAACCTTGTAGGTGAGCTTGGCACTAACAAAATTTGGCGAATGTAAATTTTCAATTGGTGCTAATTCCATTATATCAAAGGCCACGACCTTGGCCGATTCTTGCACTAGAATACGGGTAATTTCGAGTACTTCGCGCCATGTCAGGCCATCGGGTTCAGGCGTGCCAGTCGCAGGTACTAAACCAACATCTAAGCCATCAATATCGATTGTAAAATAGACTTGTTTGCCCCGTACAAAATCGCGCAAGGCTGGCAAATGTAGCCCATCATGCACATGTTCACTATAAAAAGTCGTAATCCGTGGGTCAGTTTTGATCATATGGGCTTCGCTGATATCCAATGATCGAATGCCCAATTGCAACAAATCGCCAGCGCCAACATCGAGAATTCGGTGCATGGCACAAGCGTGGGAGTGTTTGCTGCCCTCATATTGATCGCGCAAATCGGCGTGAGCATCAATTTGCACCGTCACAAAATCGCCATGTACTGCGTGGAGACCTTGCGCGACCGCGCCTGAAACTGAATGCTCGCCGCCCAGTACACACACCAATTTGCCCAACCGTGCGGTTGCTTCAACTGCTTGGGCGATGCTTTGCATAGCGCTATCAGGGTCTTGATCGTTGACCTCGACGCTGGGCAAGGTGTGCACGCCCCAATTTTTGGCTGGCTCAGTATCGAATTCACGATCATAAAATTCGACCTGTTGCGAAGCCTCGATAATCGCGCTTGGCCCATTGACCGTGCCACCGCCATAACTCACAGTAGCCTCAAAGGGGATGGGCAAAACTACCACTTTGCTGGTCTCCAGCGTGCTATACTGCTGATCTAAGCCCAAAAAATTATCGGGAGTAGTATGGGTCATCGTGTTCCTCATTCCACAAAAGTACTATTAAGAACTATAAAGAGAACCATAGAAGCCAACCGCAGAAACGGGTATAATCACCATTGTACGAGACAAACGGGCGCTGACGATCAGCAATTTAGTCAATAACGAGGATACCAATGAGCGTCGAACATGCATTAGCCGACTTTCTAGAAGCCAATCTTGGGCGCTTCGCCAAACATACTGGTGAGTTGCTGCGCCAAATTCCCAATTCGCCCTATCCTAAGCTCTCGGACGCAGAGTTGATTCCCCGCATGCAAAAACCGTTTGTGGCGACAATTTCGGCTTTGCGCGGCGATTTACAAGCGTTAATCGATTTTTCACGTCAATCGATCAAGCCTGTCGTCGATAATCCCAACGCTAGCAGCGACATTGTGGCCCAAATTGGCGAGGCGATTTATAGCACGCTCAAAGTTGCTGCCCGCGAATGTTTCGCCGATGATGAATTGAATTATGCCTTGGCGTTGGCCGCCGCCGCTGAAGTGACCTTTATCTCAAATAAAAATAGCTATCAAGCCTTTGTCGATATCCGCGAAGCCCGCATTCGCGAGCGCGAAGAAACCTTGCAGCAAATGACCAGTGAGCTGGATCAAGCCAATGCGGCCTTGCGCGAACTGGCAGCACCAATTGCGCCAATTCACGATAATATTTTGGTCTTGCCCTTGGTTGGCTCGATCGATACTAACCGCGCTCAAATGCTGACCGAAGATCTGCTTGAGCAAATTGTCGCACGCCAATCGGATATTGTGATTATGGATATCACAGGCGTGCCGATTGTTGATACCAATATCGCTAATTATTTGGTGCAAACCACCAAGGCCGTAAGTTTGTTGGGGGCACAAGTAATTCTGGTCGGCATTAGCGCCGAAGTTGCCCAAACAATTGTTGGCCTCGAAATCGATTTGCGCCAATTGTCGGTTCGTGCCAACTTACAAGATGGCATCGAATATGCGCTCGAACAAGTTGGACTTGGCATTCGCCCATTACAAGAGCAACGGCGTGGCTAAACTCAATTGGCACGATCAACGTCCGTTAATTTTGCTCGATATTGATGGTGTCATCAATATGTTTGGCCGTTTGGGGCGCGAACAACAGCAAATCCCGCCGGGGATTCCAGTGCAATACCCGCCCCAAATTCATGCTTCGATCGCCCGGCTGGCCAAAATCGGCCAATTAATCTGGTGTTCGACCTGGCTGCAACTAGCCAATACTGGCTTACATAGCGATCTTGGCTTACCAGAATTACCATTAATCGAACCATTGCCCGAAAATCCGACGGCGATTTTGTGGAAGCTCAACAGCGTTGCCAAGCACCTTGCCGATTGGCAAACCCCGATCTTTTGGATCGAAGATGGTTTTCGGCCTCAAGTGCATACCTGGGCGCAACAACGCAGCAAGCAAGGCCGTTTTACTCAATTAATCGATGTGCGCGAAACTGGCTTAGTGCCCCAAGTTGTTGATCAACTCGAACGGACGCTGGCTCATTTCGCGGTTTGAGGAAACCAAACGATTCATGTTGACCCATCTTGATGATCAAGGGCGAGCGCATATGGTTGATGTTGGTGACAAGGCAGTTACCCAACGCCAAGCCCAAGCCCAAGCCGATGTGCGCATGCAACCAGCAACCTTAGATCTTTTGGTGGCCGGAGAATTGCCCAAAGGCGATGTTTTGGCAACCGCCCGCATCGCTGGAATTATGGCAGCCAAACGTACTGCCGACTTAATTCCCTTGTGTCATCCACTCCCGCTAAGTTCCGTAGCGATTGAAATCGAGGCGCATCCTGCGCAATCGCTGCTTCGTATCATCAGCACGGTGCGTTGCACAGGCCGCACTGGCGTAGAAATGGAGGCGCTGATGGCAGCATCAGTCGCAGCCTTGACCATTTACGATATGGCCAAAGCTGTTGATCGTGCTATGGTGATCGAGCAGGTTTTTGTTCGGAATAAAACGGGCGGCGCACGGGGCGATTTCCAGCATCCCCTAACTCCGCTTGATACCTCAGAGTAAGCTTTGATTATCGAGCGTGTAGAGCCTCGCCTGAGACCTACGTTTGTCCCAACGATGTGGCAGAATGGTCATGAAAGGTTGTCTCTATGCGTGCAATTGTCTTTAGTGGTGGAGCCAATCGTGGCTCACTCCAAGCCGGAGCGGCCCTTGCGCTGCTCGAAGCCGGCATTATCCCCGATTTGGTTGTTGGTTCCTCGGTTGGTTCAATCAATGGCGCAGTTTTAGCTTGTCATCCTAATTTGGCAGGCATTCAGCGAATCGCTCAGCGCTGGAAAAGCGTCAAGCGCGAGGATATTTTTCCTGGTGGTTCGTTACGCTCGGCCTGGCGCGTGGTGCGTGGGCGTGGTTCGCTGCACCATAATCATGGCTTGCGGCGTTTTATTCTCTCGCTACTACCGCCCAATATTCGCCGCTTCAGCGATTTAGCAATTCCCTTTTTCGTCACGGCTACCAACTATCGCACTGGTGATATGCATTTGTTTGGCGATGATCCCCGTGAGCGCTTGGTTGATGCTTTGATGGCCAGCGCTGCCGTACCACCTTATTTGCCAGCCTATCATTATCGCGGCGAAACTTACCTTGATGGTGGGTTTGTCTCGAATTTGCCAATTGGCGTGGCCTTACAGCAAGGCGCTAGCGAAATTTGGGCTTTGGAAATTGGGCTTGATGCAGCCGCCACCGTGCCGCCGTTTGGGGTGCGTGGCTCATTGACCCGCACATTCGATGCCTTGATGCGTCGTCAAATGGCTCATGAACGCGAATTAGTGCGCTTGGCAGCTAAGGCTGGGGTCAAAGTACATCATATTCAAATGTTGCATTACAGTGGGCTTGATGTGCGTGATTTTCGCTATAGCAGCCAGTTGATGGATTTGGGCTACCAGAGTGCCAAAACCTACCTGAGTGAACAAAACCAACTAGCACCAGTCGCAGCGCCAATTGAACCCGCTCGGCGTAGCAAAGTTGAGGCGGCTTTACGCACCAGCATTGCGGCTCAAGCTCAATTAGCCCGTTTACGCTTCGGCATTTTGCGCGGTATGTTACGCCGCCAAGGCTTACCCCAGGATTCAGTTATTCCACCAAGTTAAATTATTGTTGAACTTTTTGCTGATTGGGCGTAGTTGGTTGCTACGCCCAATTGTCGTTAAGCGGCACTGCGCGAACCACGCCCGCGAATTGCCCAAACAATGTTGGCAATCATTCCATAGGAGATATAGCTGAGGGGTAAGACATACAAAAATTGGCTTGGTCGAGCGAGTGCCAACACAAAGATCACGATAAAGGCGATCCGAATTGGCAAGAAGGTTTCAAAGGCAATTTGCTCGACGCTAGGGAAACGCAAGGTGCTAATCATCAAAAAGCCGGTAAAGCCAATTAATGCTGTTGCCACATACGGGTTGAGTGCACCAGTGTAGAGTGCCAACGAAGCAGCGGTCATACCCGCCATTGGAATCGGCATACCCACAAAAAAGCGTTTATCCGAGCTGGTAATCAAATTGTAGCGAGCTAAACGGCCAGCGCCACAGCACACAAAAATGCCCGCAGCGATTGTGCCAATCCAGCCGACTTCGCGCAACGATATTTGGTAGATCAGCAAGGCTGGAGCAGTGCCAAACGAAACGACATCGGCTAGTGAATCTAATTCCTTGCCAAACTCGCCACTTACGCCCAACATGCGAGCGGCGCGACCATCGAGGGTATCAAAACTTGCAGCCAAACAAATCAGCACAGCGGCTTTGAAGGCCTGACCATCAACAGCAGCAATAACTGCTAAAAAGCCGCAAAACAGGTTGCCCGACGTAACAAGATTGGGAACCCATGAACGGCGAAATTTCACAGCCATGCTCCAATCTGGGTCAACCCACCTTTGATGGCCTGCCCCTTCTTGACAAAGACGTTGATCGAGCCGCTTGGCACCAAAATATCGGTACGTGAGCCAAATTTAATTAAGCCAAAGCGTTCGCCTGCGCCTAATTCTTCGCCAACCACTGGCCATGTGATAATTCGACGAGCTACCAATCCAGCAATTTGGCTAATCAAAACTGGGCCATGCTCAGTTTCCAGCCCAAGATAGGCTCGTTCATTGACGATATCGGCTTCGCCATCCCAGGCAGCGCGAAATTCGCCTTGCACATAATCGCGATATTGGACTGTGCCAGCGCAAGGGGTGCGATTGATATGCACATCGAATACCGATAAGAAGGTGACGATTCGCGTGGCTTTGCCGCCAATAAAGCGAGGTTCATCAACTTCATCGATCATCGTAATGTGGCCATCAGCGGCGGCGTATAAAATTGAACTATCGGCGGGGCATTCGCGGTCGGGGTCGCGGAAGAAATAGCTGGTAAAGGCTGTGAGCGCGAGAGGTAAGATCGCTGCCTTGCGACTAAATAACGCTGTCAGGGCGGTCAAACCCAAGCCGGCTCCGATGAAAGGCATGCCTTCGATGGCAATACCCGGCAGTGAACGGCGAACACGAGCGCGGTTAGAAGGCATGAAGCGACTCCTTAAAAAAACTATTAGACAGGCCGTAAGTGGCGCTGCAACACGCATGCTTGGATTGAGGCGTAATTATACCATCGTGCTTTGTTAATTTCGCATTGCGTCAAAAATTCGACAGAGTGGGCTTGATTGCATACAATGCCAACCGCTTGCAAGCCCACACCCAAGGCTTGAACTTAGCACATACGAACCCTGCAAAAAAAGGTTTCAGCGTTTAGCCTGTTGGTGCGATGATTGCTTGCAACAATTGCACCACAAAGCGCGTCATATCGATAGCAAAACTACACAAGGTTCGGAGGCAAACAATGCAACCACGGTTATTGCGCTCCTACTACGACCGCAAACTTGCTGGCGTATGTGGAGGCTTAGGTGCTTATTTTGAAATTGATTCAACGCTGGTGCGTTTAGTCATGATTTTACTGGTCTTTACGGGCTTAACGTTTTTGATTTATCCTGTATTGTGGTTGATTATGCCGAGCGAAAAACCTGGGGCGATGCCACCGCCCTTTATGCCGCAGCAACAAGCGGGGGTTGTGCCACCACCACAGCAACCATTCAACAATGTTAGCTCGCCCTATCGCTATGATCCATTTACCGGCCAGCCAATCGCTGAGCAACCAGAAGCCTATACTGGCACAACCGTTCAAGTAAGGCCTGATCAATATATTCCGCCCTATTCGCAGGCTCAGCAACCAGCCCATGCGCCACGCTCAACCCGCAACAACAAGAAAGTGCTAGGGTTGTTGCTGCTGGCATTTGGCTTGATCACCTTTATCGATAAATTTGGTGGGGCAGCAGAATTTATTACGCCATTGTTGTTGATTGGCTTAGGGATCATGTTGTTTCGGCGGCGTGGCTAGCAGCGGGAGAAGTTGATTATGACAGTTATGACAGAACAGGTGCAGCGACGCTCATTATTCTGGCCCTGTTTGCTGATAGGCCTTGGGGTGCTCGGGGCACTATCGGCAATCAATCTCTTTGATGCCAGTTTGTTTGATCTACTGGATGAGTTCTGGCCAGTCTTGTTGATCGGGGCTGGCCTCGATCTTTTGGTGGCGCGGAATCGGCCACGCTTCGGGCTGGGTTTAGCATTGGTAGTTTTGAGCGTGTTGGGTTTGTATGGCCTTACCTATACTGAACCCAACTATGAAATCTATAGTGAGGCCTTAGCAGCGCCCCAAATGGCCCGCGTTGTTGTCAATGAACGTGGCAGCACGCTTGAAATCAAGCCTGAAATCCTCGATGGTCAAACCTCGATTGCTGGGGTTGTGCAAGCAACCAATATTGGCTTGCGTGAACTGAATCCAGATAGCGAACATATCAGCATTGTTTTGGGCCAAGATGAGCCATTTGGTGGCAATAAAGGCCCGCAAACAATTTTGGTTTCCATGAATCATCCAGTTGATTTCGATTGGGATTTGCGTGATGTAACGTTAAATGCTGATTTATCAACATTGCAAATTGGCAGAGTTGATGCTGAATTAGATGCAGGCTCGGCGGTTATTAACTTGGCTGAGCGTGGCGAATATCATTTCAATATCGATGCCACGACCTTGGAATTAAATCTACCAATTAATATTCCAGTGCGAATTCAGCGCGATGATAATGCAACAGCCTTCAATCTCAATCGCGATTTGAATATTCAGCAAGTTGATGATGATCTCTATCGAAGCCCTGATTGGGAAGCTACGCCAGAGGAGTATCGCTTAGATATTTATCTCTCAGGATCAGCCTCGAGCATCACGATCAAGTAATCATTGCCTTGCCAACCGAACCAATCCCGCAGCCATGAACTCCATGGCTGCGGGATTTTGAGTTTAAGCTTGGGCTAGTTCAACGTATTCTTGCTTGATAATGTGGTCGGGCTTGACTCCGGCCATCTGCAACAATTCGCTGATAATTTGGGTTTTGCCTTCAGCATCACGGGCCGACCAAGTACGGCTCTTGATTTCTAAATAGGTGCCTTTGGCGGGGCCACTGGTGATCATGTCGATATTGATCGCAAAATCAACCTCGCCATACATAATCCGCCAGCGGCGGCGATATTTCTCAACTTCGATCACATGATCGGGCGAGAAATATTCACGATAGAAGCGTAACGAACGATCGGCTGGGGCGGTGTAGCGTGCCCGTGAAAGCAAGACTGCCGAGGGCAAATCTTCACGCTCATTGGGCATGGTCAAAGTCAAATTGTATTTTGGCTCAAGCCGCGAGCCATCAACCCGATGATCTTCACGGTAACGAATCCGCCCACGACTAGGATCATCGAAGCTGAAGTAGGTGTCGTATTGCTTGCGTTCGCTCGCCTTGGTAATTTCGACCGCCTCTGATTCGAGGAAAGCTTCAACGCTGCTAGCATCTTCCAAACGCGCCTTGACTTGAACTTCGAAGATTTCGGCTTGTTTAACTCCACCGATCGCCAGAATTTTATCCAACAAATTGACTTCACGTTGGCTGAGGAATTGATTGATCGTTTCGGCGATCCGCAGGGCATTGCTCCGAACTTCGGTTTCATCAAGCGTCAACAATTGGCGATCTTGCAGTACCCAAGCACCATCGATCAACACATGGCGTACATCGCCCGAACGGGCTGAGTAGACCAAGTGATTGTAGATTGAATCGTTGCTGTAGTTATAGGCTGGAGCTGGCACGACGTGCAATCCACCCAAATCAACAATTGTGATATCGGCGCGTTTGCCCGCTTCGACGCTGCCAACCAAATGATCAAGGTGCACAGCTTTAGCACCCATGCTCGTAGCCATAGCAAAAGCCTGCTTGGCGTTGACTACGGTGGGATCGCCCGTGACACCCTTGGGCAAGATGGCTGCTAAGTGCACTTCCAACCACAAATCCTGGTCGTCGTTGGAGGCGGGGCCATCAGTGCCAAGCCCTACATTCACACCAGCTTGCAGCATTTCGCCATATTTGGCCACGCCGCTCGCCAGTTTGAGGTTGCTGGTTGGGCAGGGCACGGCTCCTGCGTTATGCTTTTTGAGTAATTGCATATCACGTTTGTCGATGTGTACACAGTGGGCCGCAATCCCTTTATCGGTGAAGGCATCCAAATCAGCGACATAGGCGATTGGCGATTTATCGACCAACTGGCGGGCTTCTTCGACTTCGCGGGCGGTTTCGCTGAGGTGAGTTACTAGCGGCACATCGAATTCGCGAGCCAATTCGGCGGCAGCGCGATAGATGGTGCTGTTACAGGTGTAGGGTGCGTGCGGCGCAATCGCCGGAATCACCCGACCATGATCTTTCCATTGCTCGAAAAAGCGGCGAGTGCGCTCTAGACCTTCGTCGTAAGAGGCAGCATCGGGGGTTGGCCATTTCATCACGGTTTGGCCACAGATCGCCCGCATCCCAGCTTGATCAGCGGCGCGGGCTACTTCTTCCTCGAAATAATACATATCGACGAAGCTGGTAATGCCGCCCTTGATCATTTCGGCACACGAGAGGCGCGTGCCATGGTAGACAAATTCGGGGTTAACAAAGCGACTCTCGACCGGAAACATATAGCCATAGAGCCACACATCCAGCTGCTGATCGGCGACGATGCCGCGCAACAAACTCATTGGAACGTGAGCATGGCCGTTGATTAAGCCAGGCACAATGGCATGATTGTTACAGTCGATCGTTTGGCTGGCGGTATAGCGTTCGCGCAACTGGCTGCTTGGCCCGACCTCGACGATTGCACCAGCCTGAATTGCCACCCCACCATCACGAATGATCGTGCCTGCTGCGTCCATTGTGACGACGATGCCATTAAGCAGCAGGGTATCAATTTGTTGTAAAGCCATTTGGCCTCCTTATGTTGCACAAAAGCACAAGCATCATCGCTTGTGCCTTAGATGGCATATTTGGGTCCCGTCTGGCGGGAGGTATTCAGGTGATTGTACCACGATTTCGGTTAAATGTGGATCAAGCGGCGGCTAAATGTTGGGCAAAGACATATTTAGTTGTGTTAACGAGGGTTTGTGCGCCCATTATGAATGCTTGGGTTTCGTGATAATCGAGCACACTATACAGCTGGGCAATTCGTTGGCGCAGGGCACTGCGGGCCGCATGCCAATAGCCCCAGCCCGTGGCATTCAGCCGCAAACCGCGATCATCACGGGTGATCCATTGTTGGGCTAATAACCCATCGATCGTGCTTTCGGCGCAAATACCCAAATAGGGATCAACTGCGATTAATAAATCTGGGCGCGAGATCGGATTATGATGTTTAACAATTGAACGCAAAATCATGCCCTGGGCTGGGCTGATGCCACAGGCTTGCCATGCCAAGGCCTTCGCATCGGCGCGATAGTTGCTCAACGCGGTGCAAACCATCAGGGCACGTTCTTCAAAAGTTATGGCTTTATGGGCGCTAGGCCTTGGTCCATAGGCATATAGCAAATGATCAAGGCAGGCTTGAGTTGGAATTGCCTCGCATAAGCGCTCGCCATATTCGGCCACCGCATGGGCCGCAGCTTCCGGCCAAACATCAAATAATTCTTGAATCAAATCGGCTCGTTCAATCAGATACGCCAAGTAATGTGGCCCAGGCTCGTATTTGCCACGTTCAAGCACTAACCAGCCTTTGCGTAAAGCCTTCTCTAACACACTCGCTACAATCAATGGGGTGTAGTAATGGAGATAATTGACATAACCATGAAGGGTTTGACGTGGATAACGGACAACGGCTTCGATCAGCAATAGATCGCGCCAAGAGCCAAAGGTGCGTTTGCCAAAGTTGTGCCAACGGGGGTGGTCGATCAAGCTGTGGTAGACAGCATGAATGGCGGTGGGCAAAGAGTGTACTGTCATCATCGTGTGGCCTCCTCTGAAAGCACATACGCTGACTTTGACGCACGGATGCTCAGTTTATGGTATCCCAAAAGTCATGATCTTATTGATCTAAGAGTACATAGGCGAGGTAGGCCAAGGCTTCGCGACTGGTAGCTTTGATACTAGCCCAATTCGTAGTTGGGCTATTGGCTTTGACGGGCGCTCCAAAGCTCGTAATGCCATAGTCGTGGGCCATTTTGAGTGCTCGTAGTAGGTGCGGCGGGTCGGTCACGATCAATAAACTATCGATCTGCTGGCGCTGCATTTCATCGTGGACTGCCAACAAGGTGCTACGGGTATCGCTGCCTTGGGCCACGCTGATGATCAAGGTTGGATCAATTGAGTGTTCGATCAAATAATCGTAGGCAACTGAGGCTTCTGAGCGCGTATCGTTGAGGCCAGTGCCACCCGAAACAATGATTCGGCGGGCATAACCCAAGCGATACAGACGAATTGCTTCGGTCAGCCGCGCTTCCAAAACTGGCGATGGCTCGCCATCCCATTGGGCCGCGCCGAGCACCAACAAGGCATCAACGGGGCGTAATTCAGCTCGTTGGGCTTGGCGATAGACAATATAGCCCGTACTGATAAAAATTACCGCTGCCAAACACAAGCTGGCGAGTAGCCCGCGGATGCTGCGACGAAGCCATTGTTTTGCTGGTGATTGCATTGCGATCCTTTGCCTTAGTTTGCTGCTTTACGCGCTATCCTACCACGCTCAAGCCAGTTGCGGCGCAATCTCTGCTACAATTTTAGCATCATAACATAGATGAGGTTGCTGATGACTGGACGTTTACCTTTGCTGACCCGCCGTGGCGATACTTTGCGCTACGACCGCGAAAAAGGCATTGTTGCTATATTAAATCGCCGTTTGTATCCGGCCCAAACTGTGTGGGTCGATTGTACTGATCTCGAAGTCGTGGCTCAAGCCATCGAGACGATGGTAATTCAGGGTGGCCCGCCCTTGGCCTATGCTGCTGGCTATGGGTTGGCCTTAGCCCTCGATCAAGCTACCGACTATTCGTTGGCCCAACAGCAAGTGGTTTTAGCCCTGGCCTTGGAGCGCTTGCGCCGCACTCGCCCAACCGCCGACGATTTGCACACAATTTTGGCCGAGGCCGAACGCTTAGCCTTGCAGGCGCTTGAGCAAAATCAAGCTCCCAATGATGTGGTTTATGGCTATGTTGCGGGCGAAATTCAGCGTGGCGACCGTTCAGCCGAACGTTGTGGCGTGCGAGCAGCCGAGTTGTTGACTGATGGCGATACGGTTTTGACGGTTTGCTATCCTGGCGCGGCCTTTAATTGGATGCTCTATACGGCGGTGGTTAAACAAGGCAAACAAGTGGCAGTTATGCCCACTGAAACCCGACCCTATGGACAAGGCATTCGGCTAACCGCCTCGCAAGCCTTGGAAATTGGCTCACAGGTGACGGTGATTAATGATAATATGTCGGGCTTTTGTTTTAGCCGCGATATGATCACGGTTTATATAACGGCGGCTGATCGTATTGCCCTCGATGGCTCAATTGCCAATAAAGTTGGCACCTATACCAATGCCGTGTTAGCAAAACGCCATGGTGTGCCGTTTTATGTGCTTGGCTACGATGGCCCTGATCTCAACACCGCAACTGGTGCTGAGATTCCGATTGAAGAACGCAATGGTGATGAAGTGCTGATGATGAATGGTCAGCGTATTGCTCCAGAAGGCGTGCGCGGCTATTATCCAGCCTTTGATGTAACCCCGCCAGAGCTGATCAGTAGCATCGTGACTGATCGCGGAATTTATCGACCAGCTATGATTCAGCGCTATTTGGACGATAGCAGCGACGCACCGCTTGAGGTTATTCCGTTGTTGGGTTAAATTTCAAGCCCAGTGCCAAGGGTTGAGCTTAGCACTGGGTTTTTTCGTTAATTAAGCGCAATGCGAAAATGATAGGCGCTGATCGTTAAGCCTTCGCGAAAATAGAATTTATGGGCTTGTTCGCGATGCACGCCACTATCAAGATGCAGTTCGTTGCAGCCTTGCGCCTTGGCTTCGGCTTTGAGCCAATCCAACAGTGCCTTGCCATGGCCGCTAGAGCGTTGGCTAGCTGAAGTGATCAGATCATCAACATATAGCAACATTCCAGCATATAGCATTTCCATAAAACGATAGCCTGCCACTGCTTGAACTTGGCCATCAACCATGACGGCGGCCATCCGATAGCCATCGCGCTCGATCATCCTTTGAATTTGGGCAACATACTCTGCCTCAACGAGGGCTGGCCGCAGCTCATGCATCACGGCAAAAGTACTGGCAATTTCAGCGGCGCTTTCAATTTGCTTAATTTGCATTGGTTTGCTCCACAACAGCATAATCGGCGCTATTATCGCAGTTTTTTAGTAGTGTTTTCCAATTCAAATCCATTTACGCTGCACTTGAGTGCGCCGAATCTGGCACTTGGGTGCTAGCGCTGGCATCTACAATCCAAGCACCGAGGATAGCTTGATTGCGAGGAAATTGTATGACCCGCCAACAACAGCTTGCGCTGTATCTTTTGCCAGTGGCTTTTGGGCTGGCCCTGATTGCCGATTTACTAGGCTTGTTTCACCAATTATGGGGCATTAATTTTGTACTTTGGACGTTGCTCTCAAGCGGCGCAATCGTTGGCTTGGCGTTTAAGCAAGCCCAAGCCTTGCCCAAAGAAACCTGGCTCTGGCTCGTAGTTGCCAATATCGCAAGCTTGGGCTTTGTGCTGCGCGATAATGGCGCGATCTTGTTTTGGCTGGGCTTGTGTTGGGTCTTGGCTTGGATGCTCATTTTCAGCCAACCTTACCGCGCTCATTGGCAATTGGCCTCAATTCGCGGCTGGATTGTATCGGGCGTGGTGGCTGGATTTGGGGCTGCGTTCGGTAGCTTTGCCGCATCGATTCATCTGCCACTGCGGGTTGGTAATTTCACTAGCGCCAAATTACGGCCAATTTTGATTGGGCTAGGTTTAGCCTTGCCATTATTGTGTGTGTTTGGCGGCTTGTTTGCCTCAGCCGATGCAGTATTTGAAAATATTTTCGCCGATTTGTTTAACTGGAATTTGGATTGGCTGTTTGAGCATGCATTTGTGGTGTTGTTTAGCACTTGGGCGATTTTGGGTTGTGGCTGGATTTTATTTGCTGCACCAAAACCAGATATTGCGTTGAGCCAACGTCCAAGCTTATTCAACATTGGCAAGATCGAAGTTGGCATCATTTTGGGCTTGCTGAATGCGCTTTTTGGTTTGTTTGTATTGATTCAAATTCGCTATTTATTTGGTGGCGAACAGCAAATTGCCGAAGGTATTAGCTATGCCGATTATGCCCGCCGTGGCTTTTTCGAGTTGGTAACCGTGGCCTTATTGGTCTTGCCAACGTTGCTAGTTGGTAGCTGGCTGAGTGAACAACGAACTGAAGCCCAACCCTTGTTTCGGATTTTGGCCTTGGTATTATTGGTACAAGTTGGGGTGGTGTTGGCTTCGGCTGTTTCGCGTATGCTGCTCTACATCGATGCTTATGGTTTGACTGAATCGCGGATTCAAGCAACAGCCTTGATGATTTGGATTGTGCTGGTGGCCTTGTGGTTTGTGGCAACCGTGCTGCGCCAACGGGGTCAATATTTTGCCAATGGAGCCTTGGTTGCGGCCATGTTGGTGCTGATTGGCTTGGTTTTGTTGAATCCTAGCAATTTGATTGTGCGCTACAACGCCAGCCATCGCGGCGTGGCCAGCTTTGATGGCTACTACATTGGCAGTTTGGCCGATGATGCTGATGCCGTGCCAGCGATTATCGAGGTGCTGCCGAGCTTGCCTGCGGAACAAAATTGCCAAATTGCTACGCTCTTATTAGATAATTGGCAAGAAAATAACGACGATTGGCGCAGTGCCAACCTTAGTCGCAGCAATGCTCGTCAGGCTGTGCTGCAAAACGAACGAATGCTGACCGACATGAGTTGTCCAATTGATCGCTCAATGTGATCTTGGTTGCTGGTGGTAAGTGGTACAATTGACCTTCGCTACCGCCCAAGCGTGGAGCACCAATCAGATCAATCTGGCAATTGTTGCCAGCAGCACCAAATGGAGAACTAATTCGTATGCGAATGTCGAAACTTGCAACGAGTACCACCAAAGAAGCACCAAATGATGCCGAATTAATTAGTCACTCGCTGTTGGTGCGGGCTGGCTATGTCAAGCAACAATCAGCCGGAATCTACTCGTTGCTGCCGTTATGTGTACGTTCGACCCAGAAAATCTCGCAAATTATTCGCGAAGAGATGGATGCGATTGACGGCCAAGAGTTGTTGATGCCAGTGGTCACCAGCGCAGATCTTTGGCGCGAAACTGGTCGCTACGAAGGCGTGACCGAAGAATTGCTGCGCTTCAAAGATCGCAACAATAAAGATATGGTGTTGAACATGACCCATGAAGAAGTGGTCACCGACATCATGCGCCGCTACATCAAATCGTATCGCCAAATGCCCGTCATGGTCTATCAGATTCAGACCAAATATCGTGACGAGGCCCGACCCCGTGGCGGGATCATTCGTTTGCGCGAGTTTACGATGAAGGATGCCTATTCCTTCCATGCCACAATTGAAGATCTCGACCAATATTATGAGCAAGTGCTCAATGCCTACAAGCGGATTTACCAACGCTGTGGCTTGCCAGTCGAAGTTGTGCAATCTGACCCGGGCATGATGGGTGGCAAGATTGCCCACGAATTTATGGCGGTCACACCAGCTGGCGAAGATACCCTGATCTTGTGTCCAAGCTGTGGTTATTCGGCCAATCGCGAAGTTGCCGTTGGAGCCAACCCAGCCTCAACCGCTGCGCTCGAAGCCCTAAGCCAAGGTGAAGCCAACACCAAAGATTTGGCTGGGCATTTCGGGGTTGCACCAACTCGCGTTATCAATATTAAACTCTATAAAACTGCCGAAGGGGTGTTGGTGGTAACCTATGCCCCAGCAGGCCGCGAAATCAACCACATCAAATTGCAAAATGCCGTTGGCGCTGAATTGCAAAACGTCAGCGAAGCCGAATTGGCCAACTATGGCTTGAGCGGTTTTGCTAGTGTTGCTCCACGCAGCCTCAAGGCTAGCGAAAACGTGCGCATTTTGGTCGATAGCGCTTTGACGACCGAACGCAATTTGGTTGGCGCAGCTGGCAAAGCTGGCCACTACGATCTCAATTTAAATTGGGAGCGGGATTTCACAGGCGAAGTTGTCGATTTGACCGATGTGCTCGAAGGCCAACCTTGTAGCCGCTGTGGTGCGCCATTGACGATTGCTCGTGCGATCGAAGTTGGTAATATCTTCAAATTGGGCACCAAATATTCAGCCGCCATGAAATGTGTATTTGCCAACGAAAAGGGCGAAATGCAACCAGCAATCATGGGTTGCTATGGCATTGGGGTGCAACGGATTTTGGCATCGTTGATTGAAAAGTTCAACGATGCGCGTGGCATGATGCTGCCAATTACGGTTGCGCCATATCAAGTCCATGTGGTTGGCACCGATTATCAAAGCAATGCCGAAACTAAGAGCGTCGCTGATCAACTGTATAGCGATTTACAAGCCCAAGGCGTAACAGTATTATTGGATGATCGTGATGTTAATGCTGGCAATAAATTTGGCGATGCTGATTTGATTGGCAACCCAATTCAGGTGATTATCGGCTCGCGTGGCCTGAAAAATGGTCAAGCTGAGGTCAAAATTCGCAGCACAGGCGAAACCACCATGGTTGCTTTGGCCGATCTGCTGAGCCATGTTTTGGGCGTGCGCCAAGCAATGTTTGCGAGCTTGAGCTAATCTTTGAGGGGTCAGGGGCTAGAATGGCTAGTTTTGAGCTGGCTCTTGACCTCTGACCCTTGACCCCGACTTTTGGGCCACCGCTGAAGCAGGCCCATTACGCCCCACCACAGCCAAAGCGATTGACGTGCCAACGGATATTTAATGGAGGCGCTGTAACTGGCCTGAGCTGTGCGTCAACATAACGGGCATCCACCTCGCTCCAATCTGGCTGATACCCACCATGATGATGCGAAATTGTCAGCTCGACAATGCCCGTGATTGAGGCATGCCGAAAGCGCAAGCTGGCCGGTGGCTGATTGATCGTCGTTGGTTGCATATGCCAATCACGCTTGGCTAGCGCAGCGATGTAGAAATCTTCCAGTTCGTGTGGTTCTAGCTTGCGTAATACAACATAATGCATAGCCTGGCCATTATGCCGAACATTGGAACTATCCAAATAGATTGGAAAATCGTCGATTGGGCCAAGTGTTGCATACGCTTGAACTGGCTCAAACACCATGAGCAACACACAGATCAGAATACTACCTCCTACGATGGTGATGATACTTTTTCTCAACATGGCTCTCTCCAATTCAATCAAATTCGCTATTCCACTCAGTTCTGAGTATAGCCAACCATGGCCAGCATAAGTAGCAGATTCAGAGCAGAATCGTTGCAAGCATGCAGCTAAAAAGCCAAGAGCAGCGCCAATAGCACTGCTCAAACGATCACAACCACTTGTAGCTTAAGTTTTAGTTTGAATGGTTGATAAGGCTGCGAGTTATGACACGCCATTGTGTCGTTGTTTCGCAGATTTGCCTTGGGCTAAAGCCTCTCACCGCATTCGCCTTGGGCATGGTAGCGCCTCTCACCGCACTACCGTTCAATTCCTTATCAGTAACTCAGACCTCCTTGATGCTGGCTAGTTTTTGTGTCAAAGTTCTTCGCTCACAATGAGTATAGCAGTGAGCTTGGCTAAAAAAGTCGCAAAAAAGTCGCAGCTTTGGTTGCGATTCTGCGACTTTTGCTTCACGCGGGTGCAAGGCTTGGGCCGAGGGTATCGCGAGCGATGCAACGTTTTGCTGCATACCAACGTCTATACACTAGATCTTTTGGCCTAGAACTTGCTCGCCAAAGCGGTTAAACCCTACTCAAAATAAACCCTTTGGTGTATTCCCAAAATCGAGGCCATATGCTATGCTGCCACTAGCAGCGCAGCATAACGATTTGAATAATCTGCGGCTGTGTGTAGACGAAGCAAAGGAGCCTGTATGTCGCGTCGCAAGGTGCGATTATTTTTTTGCCTGCTTTTAGTAGCAGTTTTGGGAGTTCATGGCTTACAGCGAAGGCAAGTGATTGTAGCGGCAGCACCCATGGTGTTCGACCAATATGCGCCACCGCAAACTCATAGCTTCTATGTACCCAATGCACCCGCGATTATCGGTTGGCCTAGTGCTACGGCGCTGTTTTACGCCGCTGGTCGGCCTTACCCAACCGATGTGCCCGAGGCCTATTTCGACCCAAGCTTTAATTTGACCATGCTGCGCTTGCGCTCAAGCATTATTGCCAGCGCCAAACGCCATAATCGCCAAGCCATTACCAAACTTACAGATGATCAATTTGCCGTATTGATTGCGGCTCAACTCTATTTTGAATACAACAGTGCTTTGGCGACGCGGGGTAGTTTTGGGCGAGCAGTAACTCCGGTCTATCAAGAGGCCCAAGGAGTTGCCAACTCGCTAGGTTTGGGCAATTTTAGCGTGTGGCCCGCCAATTTGCGGCCTTCGGTTGGATTGAGTTTATTGAATGGCGAAATGCCGTATGTCAATTCACTCAACGAGCCAACCAACCGCCCAATTCCAATTGTCATTTTTGGTAGCAGTTTGCAAGAACGTATGCAGCGCTACAGCGATTGGCAACCAAGCGAAACCGAAGTTGCTGCCGAAATTAGCGATCCATTCTTAGCAGTCGAATATTTAGCCGCCAATTTTGAGGTTGCCAGCTATCGTGCCGAACACGATTGGGTCACAGTTAATTGGATGACCTTTGTAGCCTGGCATAATCAAGGGCTGGTCAGCCCTGGCCATATCAGCAACAATGGTCAATTGGCAAATGTTCTGCCAACCTTTGAGCGCTATATCCCTGGCGCGATGGCCTTGATTTACACGCCACCCGATTTTGTCCCAGGCATTGTGCGCCAGCCAATTGCCAAATAAACCGAGGATTCAATGGCGAATGATGTTGAATGTTTAACCGATTTGCCCTATGGCAAGGCCGACGACTATTGGCTATTTCTCGATTTGTATCGACCCGAGCCATTGCCAAGCCAACCCTTGCCAGTGGTGCTTTATATCCATGGCGGGATGTGGCGGCGCGGCGATAAAGCTCTGAGTAGTGATCCATTTTTGGTGCAAACAGGTCGCTACATCGTTGCCAGCATCAATTATCGCCGCAGCGATCAGGCGATTTTTCCGGCGCAACTGCACGATGCCAAGGCCGCTGTGCGTTGGCTTCGCGCGAATGCTCAACGCTTGGGCATCGATCCACAGCGCATCGGAGTTTGGGGCCACGATGCGGGCGGTCATTTGGCAAGTTTATTGGGTGTTACAGGAACTGAATCGAGCTTAGCGGGCAACAACGGCAGCCCTGAACAACCAAGCCATGTGCAAGCAGTGGTCGCCGTGGCCGCGCCCAGCGATTTGAGCCAGCTTGGCGATTGGCACGACGAGCCAGATTCGCCTGAATCGTTATTGGTTGGCGGCGCTTTGCCCACACGCCCTGAGTTGGTACAACAGGCAAACCCATTGAACTATCTTGATCAGCCAGCCCCGCCGTTCTTGCTGATTCACGGCGAGCAAGACCAAACCGTGCCTGTCGGCCAAAGCCTAATGTTGCAACAAGCTTTGCAAGCGGCCAATGCCGAGGTAGAATTGCTGCTTTTGCCTGAGGCTGAGCACAATTTTGGCGCTAATAGCCCCTATCTTCAACAGATTAACCAAACGATTTTGGCGTTTTTTGATCGGGTATTGCAGGCCTAAAAAACAGCGCAGTCATCACGACTGCGCTGAATTATTTTAGCTACGGCTGGTTTCTGGCTCGGCCCGAGGAATCGTAAAGGCAAACACATTGCCCTTGGCCAACCGCTCGATCGCCACCTTGCCGCCATACAGCTCAACCAACGATTTGACGACTGGCAAATCTAAGCCCAAGCCATGTTGCTCGCGGGAGAGTGGCAAATTTTGCGGCACGAAGAAGCGATCGAAAATTCGTGGTAAATCCTCGTCGGTCAGGGGCACACCTTCGACCGTAAAGACCACCGCCACGCTATCGGGCATGGTACGGGTTTGCACCACAACTGCATCGCCTGAATTGCGCACAAACCGCAACGCTACGCTCAACAAACGCTCGATAATCAGGCGTAAATGGTCGGGGTTGGCCAATACCAAAGGCATCGTTTCGGGCAGATCGCTAACAATCTCGACCCCACGATCATTACTTTCGGCGCGAACCTCAAGCAAGGCTAAATTGAGTGGGGGCAAAACTGAGGTTGGTTGAGCGACTTTCTCTTCGCTCAAAACCCCATACTCACCCTTGGCCAACAAAATATAATCCCGCACAAGCCGATCAATCCGAGTGCCACCACGCCGGATAATTTGTAAAAAATTGCGTAAATCGGCCTGCCCAATTTGGTCGGCATGCATCAACAAATCGGTACAGGTTTGGATCAAGGTCAGCGAGGTGCGAAGCTCGTGGTAAAACGGGTCGAGTGTGGCTCGTTCAAAGCTGCTGGCGCGGCTCATCGGTAACTCCTTGGGTGCGCCGTGTTTCCCATCTAACACGTCAAAATAATGCTAAGCGTAGCTGGGCATCATAGCAAAAATAACTTACACAGTGAGGGCTGAGTAAGCGACTGAATCAAGAGGCCATGCTACAAATAACCAACAATTAAATACGATTTTACGAGGCGGTATCAATCTCTGTCAAGTTGATACTGTCTCACCTGCGCGGTACAATGAGCCACAATGCAAATAGGGGGTTTTATGCCCAGTAGTGGGATACCATCAGCACGCTATAGTCGTCAAACGCGGTTTGCTGGGCTAGGCCAAGCCGGGCAGCAGCGCTTAGCCCAAGCACGAGTGGCGATTGTTGGCTTGGGTGCAACCGGTAGCACCATCGCCCATGCCTTGCTACGAGCGGGCGTAGGCTATTTGCGGCTAATCGACCGCGATTGGGTTGAGGAGCATAATTTGCCGCGCCAAAGTTTGTATACCGAGGCTGATGCTGCTCAGTTAGTGCCCAAAGTTGTGGCTGCCAAAGCCCATGCCCAGCGCATCAACAGTGCTTGCGACATTGAGGCGTTGGTGCTCGATTTACATGCTGGCACGATTGATCAAGCACTAGCTGGGGTCGATTTAATTATGGATGGCAGCGATAGCCTCGAAACCCGCTTGCTGATCAATCAATGGTGTGTGCGTGAAGGCAAGCCATGGATTTATAGTGGCGTGTTGGGTGGCCATGGCATGACCGCAAATTTTCGGCCCAAGCAAGCCTGTTGGCGCTGTGTTTTTACGACTTCGCCGGAGCCAGGCAGCATGCCAACGTGTGAAACCGCTGGCGTGATTGGGCCAGTCGTGGGTGTTATTGGCAATTTGGCGGCAACTGAAGCACTTAAATTGCTCAGTGGGCAAGGCCAAGCCAACCCCGATTTATATATGCTCGATCTGTGGGCTTGGCAATTTGAGCAGCTGCCGCTGCCAACGCCGCGCCCCGATTGCCCAGTTTGTGGCTTGCGCCAATTCGATTTGCTGGAGCAAGATAGTGCGCCAACCCTGAGTTTATGTGGCCGCAACGCCATCCAAATTCGGCCACAACAGCCAATCACCATGGCCTTAGCCCAATTGGCAGCCCATTTGCAGCAAGCCGATCTGCGAGTGATTCAAACCGACTATCTGCTACGCTTTGCGGCTGAAACCTTGCAGGCCACCGTGTTTCCTGATGGCCGCGTGATTATCAGCGGCACCGATGATCCAGCGCTGGCACGCGGATTTTACAATCGCTGGATTAACCATTAATCGATAATTTCATGTTCAAGGTTGAACGTCTATGCTGGAGCAGTTATGATTCTGCGATTTGCGCTGGTTTTAGCCATTGGCACCAGCATCACTTTTATTTTGACTCCCTTAATTCGGGCTTGGTGTATTCGCAAGGGTTGGTATGATCTGCCTGAGGCGCGGCGTGTGCATCAGATTCCGACTCCACGACTGGGCGGGGCGGCCATATTTGCCGGCTTTATGGCGGCGTTGGCGGCGGCAGTCGTCGTGCCTTGGGGTGTGCCGCAAATGCAGCGCTTCCCGATTGAAAGCTTTCGCTTGGGCTTGCTGGCTGCGGGTGCAACCCTGATGTGGGTCGTGATGACCATCGACGATCTCAAAAAACTTTCGGCTCGTTTCCGCTTGATCATTCAAATCCTAGCGGCATTGATTGCGGTTGGTCCCTATTTATGGGAATGGACACTGCATCCAGCGGTTAATGGGATTGATGTGGGGGCGCGAGGGATTATTGCAACGGCCTTTAACACGCCGTTTATGCAAGTGAATTTTCATGAAATATGGCCGCCCTTGGCAATCGGCTTCACAATTTTTTGGATTGTAGGTATGACCAATGCGCTCAACTGGATCGATGGCTTAGATGGTTTGGCGGCGGGCGTGACGTTTATTGCGGCGATTGTGCTCGCGATTCATACCTACTCGCTGGGCCAATATTCCTTGGTACTTGTGCCCTTGGCTTTGGCTGGAGCCTGCTTGGGCTTCTTACCGCATAATTTCCACCCGGCCAAAATTTTTATGGGCGATGGTGGCGCGATGGTAATTGGCTATACTTTGGCGATTTGCTCGATCATCGGTGGAGCCAAGCTTGCCACAGCCTTGTTGGTGTTGGGCGTACCCTTGCTCGATGGCGTGTGGATGATCATCTGGCGGCGAGTGCGCGGAGCAGGGGCTAGCGTCTCAGATCGCGGCCATTTGCACCATCGTTTGCTTGATTTAGGCCTCTCGCAGCGCCAAGTTGTGGCGTTTTACTACACAGTCAGCAGCTTATTTGGTAGCTTGGGCTTGTTATTACCCGATAGCTGGTGGAAATTGGGAGCTTTGGCGATTTTGACAGGCTTGATGATTGGGCTGCTTTTCTATTTGGCCCGCAAACAACCCCAAACCCAAAATTCACATTAACCAAAAGGCCGTAGCGTTTGGCTACGGCCTTTGATTTTGTAGGAATGAGGGTTAATTTTTGAAAGCAACTGGAATGTAGAGCGAACGCAGGCCGGTGGTGTACCAAATCCGAGCACCACAAAACTCAACCGTATTGCTCGGGCTAAGGATCGAGAAATTCAGTGAATGGGCCACACTGCCATTGGAAAGATCGTAGTGCGAACCAGTATAGCTTACCAACTGCGAAGCATAGTTCGTTGAGGTTGGAATCGCATAGGTGAAAATTGGATTATACCAGCCACGTCCATCGAAGGCCCAATAACGCGCATTGCCCAAATTGCCAGCAATATTACGATAGTAGAAGCGAATTCCTCGTAGCCCACTGTTTGGTGGCAATTGGAAGGTATAGTCTACCTCAGCATCAGAGCCAAACGAAATACACCCAGCTGGGGCGCTGTTCACAAGATAGACATTATCGCGTGGCATAAATGAACGAGCTGTGACAAATTGGTATTCATTGGTAATCAGCGGGCTTGCTAGTTCTTCAACCGTCCCTAGATCTAGGCTCTGGATCGGGGCTGATTCAGGCTGCTGTTCGGTTAATAGCACGCCACTGGCATCGTGATCTGCAATGACTGAGCTAACCGGGTTGATATAAACTGGCAATTGCTTGGCTTGGACCGGAGTCGTATAGAATGTACGAATACCACACATTCTGGTCGTCGTTGACGTTCCAGGCCGAATATACATCAGATAGCCTTTACTGAACTCATCAATAATCTGGGCCGAAGGTGGCACAAAATACTCATTCGCAAAACCGCTACTAGCTGTGGTAGATGCAATTAGAACGGTATTTGTTGATGAGCCATCGATCCATACCAGATTTGCATTCATCGCTGCGCCGCTGGCAGTATTGTAATAATATGCCCGATAGCCAGCCAATTGCGTGCCATCAGCCAAATCAACCTCAGCTGCAAGGTTGGCTCCACCAGTATGAATCATACAACCGGCACTAGAATAACTATAGGCAGCAGACTCTTCAAAGGCTACAAAATCGCTAGCGGCAGTAAAACTATAGCCGCTGCTACCACCTTGTAAGGCATCTGGTTGGTTGGCAGGAGGCATCGTGAATGGTCGGGCAACCGGCGGATTATAAGCATATTTTACCCGTGCACCACAAAGTGCATGGTTGATGCCAACGCTGCCGCTGTACCAAACCAACGAGTAGGAATAGCTAAAGGCATCGTAGAGGGTATTGAGATTGGTTGCAGTATAGCTTGAGCCATAGCCACCATTACCACTACTATTTAATAATGCGACTGTAGCAACGCCACCAGCACCATCAAAACGATAGAGATATAAGCGTGAATTATTAACTGCGTCGGTATCGCGATATTGAAATTCAACCCCTAGAATGACCGCACCGTCGGGAATGTCGAGGCGGGTGCTAAGGGCGTTGTTATCCTCGTTCCCACTGCTCAGCGCCGTAAGATAGGTACAACCACCGCCGTAGTAGGCGTAGCCTACCGTTGAATTACGTCGGTGAAAACTTACCCCAGGATATGATGCCGTTTGATAGAGCACAGCACCATTTGCGGTA
The DNA here is from genome assembly GCF_003512625.1 of Herpetosiphon sp. NCBI lineage: Bacteria > Bacillati > Chloroflexota > Chloroflexia > Herpetosiphonales > Herpetosiphonaceae > Herpetosiphon > Herpetosiphon sp. The sequence continues at coordinate 53,907 of NZ_DOPT01000021.1, forward strand.
TTGAGGCCAGCCTCGAAATCTTGTTGAGTGCCCTCGCTCACTGGGTTCAACAAGGGGGCTGTTTGATCCCCTGTCAATGGGGCTTGGGCAGCAATTGGTGCCGGCTTAAGCCACGCACTGGCAACCAGACCTAAAAAGACCAACACGAAACACACTCTTCGGATAAACCACATACACTACCTCCAAGAGTACGACGAAAAGTCCGGTAGGTTAACGATACGTCATGAAGACGACCTTGATATGACAAATCTTGCCAATTTACATGCGTTTGAGTTATTGTGCCTTGTAGCAGGCATCGTAGCGTTGGAGTAGGGTTTGGCTTTGCGCAGGCCAATTAAAGAGTTTTTCGATGCGAGCCTGAGCAACTCGCCCTAAACTTTGGCGTTGTTGTGGCTGCTGCAAGAGCTGAATCACGGCCTGTGCCAAAGCTCCACTATTGCTTGGTTCAACCAACACAGCGCTGGTTTGGTCGAGATATTCGGCTACCTGGCCAACCGCTGCGGCCACAATCGGTAGGCCAGCTTGCATTTGTTCGGTTAGTTTGGCCGAACACTTGGCGCGATTTAGCAGGGTATCGTCCATTGGATAGAGCGCTATATCGGCAGCAGCTAGCGCCGCATCGATCGTACTTTGCTCGCTCCAACCACGGTTATCCAGCGCCTGGTTGATGCCTGCCCGCTGAGCCAACAGTGTTAATTGCTGCTCCTCGCCATGCTCGCCAGCCCCAATCACCAAGAGCTTCGCCGTAGGAATCTGGGCCAACACGCCAACCATCATCGCCACAACATCGCTCACCGGAAATTCCCAAAAACGACTGTAGAGCAAAATAATTGGGTCTTGGGTGAGGCCAAGTTGGGCACGGGCGAGGCTGCGCTCAGGCAATTGGCGACGCGGCAAATCAACTCCATTCGGTAGATAAAGCAGCTTGTTGGTCGGCAAGCCAAACAAAATCACTTGGTTGGCCAAGGTTTGCGAGGCCACCGTGACGCAATCGGCCAATTTAGGTAGATTACGTTCTTGCCAATCGATCATCATTTTGATATGGCGCGGATAATCGAGCCGATCATTCCAGCCGCCAGTGCCTTCCCAATCATCGGTATCCACAAAAATGGGTAATTTAGGGCGTAAGCGACGAATCAAGGGCAAGGCCATGCCACCATAGCCTTTGGGTTTAAACAGGTGAACCAGATCGGGCTGAAGCGCCAAACAGCGCTTGAGCATCCAACTCACCGAGCGCAGCATCGCCGCACTGCCTTGACCAAAAGCTGGGCCATGCTCAACCGTAATCTGCTTGATCACGCTGGTTGAGCCAGCATCAGCGGGGTACAGATCGCTTGGAGCCAGCACATGCACATCATCACCACGCGTGGCGGCAGCTTGGAGCATCGGCAAGGCCCGACGGCTTAATGTGGCTTTGGGGCGCAAGCCAAACGGTGCCAGCGCAACAATCCGCATGATCAAAGCTCCTCGCGCAGCATGGCCCGTTCATGGGGTTTGAGTACACCCAAAGTTCCTAGTTCGTCGATCAGCGCTGTGGTGGTGGTGAAATGCACGGTCGGTAGTCCGAAAGCCCGCGCTGCTAGCACGTTACGCAATTTATCATCAATAAAAATAATGTCGCGAATTTGCACGCCCAAGGCGGCAACCGCCAATTCAAAGGCATGGGGATTGGGCTTGGCCACGCCAACGCGGGCCGAATTGATCACCACATCGAATAAATTGGCAACCTGCCAGCGCTCCAAAATCGTCTCCAGATCATCGAGGGCATTCGAGAGCAAACCTGTGCGATAGCGTCGATGCAACACCTGAGCAATCCGTATCATCTGTTGATTGAGTTGTTCGCCAGCGAAAAGCTCGCCCATAAAGTTGGCTAGCTCGCCAGTAACGCCCAATTTTTGCTGCATACTCGACCAATAGGCTTGGCTGGTTAGTTCGCCGATGCGAGCTTGTCGCCACTCATCGCCGTTATACAACAAGGCATACAACGATTCTGCCGAATGTCCATAGCGCTGAGCAATACTACGATAGCCGTCAAGTGACTCATGTTGCGGGTTGAAAACGCCGCCCCAATCGAATAGGATGGCTTGGGTCATGGTTCTACCTCAGATCTAGACATTAGGCGACTAGTTAAATAGGCCAAAACTAAATCAAGCTTTGTGCGTCTAAGTTACAGGCTCAACAACGTGGGATAATTGTAGCAGATACCAAGCCGATCTATCGGGGCAATCTAGATGAGAGTTGAAAATCGATGACAAGCCGTTTGATTCCGCCAATTCGCAGCCAACAATTACTTGATAAAAGCCATTGTGCCTTGTGTGGGCAACGCTTGTTGGGCGCATATTATTTTTTACCCGACCGCCCAGAGCGCTATTGCGAAACCTGTATCGAGCAACGCCCACGCTGTTCTAGCTGTGCCGCGCCAGTTGGCGACGATGGCTGGACGCTGCACGATGGGCGGGTGCAATGTGGCGGTTGCCATCGCAGCGCAATTTATGATCCCCAGGAAGCCCAAGCCTTATATGCATCGACCGTCGCTTCGCTTGCCCAACACCCTGGCTTGCAAGTCCAAGTTGGGGCCAGCTTTCGGCTCGTCGATCAGCCTACGATTCAAGATTTAGCTCGCCAAGGCGCGATTGCCACCGAAGGCCAACAGATGCTTGGACTCTATTTGCGCCAAGGCCGAATGCGGGTAGTTTATGCGTTGTATGGCTTGCCACGTTGGCGTTTTCGCTTGGTAGTGGCCCACGAATTTGCCCATGTTTGGCAGGGCGAACATTGTCCATTATTAACTGATTACGATTGGGTCGAGGGCTTTGCCGAGTGGGTTGCCTACCAACATTTGCTATTTTTGGGCGCAACCAAGGCCGCTGAAAGATTACGCAACGCTGAACACCCTTATCGCAAAGGTTTGGAGCAATGCCTCAAGCTTGAAGAACAAATTGGCATTCGCGGTGTTTTGGCAGCAATGCGCACCTTAGAATAGTTGGGGGAACGATGCGCTTACTGGTTGCAGCTTTTTTGGCCTTTATGCTTTCAACAACGGGCTTTTTTACCTTTTTGCCAAGCGCCGCCAAATTAACCACTCCCTTGGTTTGCAACGGCGGTACAATCATTCCACCAGCATCGATCACGCGTAAAAGCAAATTTTATTGTGAGAAAAATGGAACGCAAAGCCTGATTAACCCATTTTTGCTGCTAGCAAGTGGGGCTTTGGTCTATACCCCGTTGTTTTATCTAGCGTTATTGTTGGTTAAGCCGAAACAAACTACGCTCGGTGGGCAACAACCAAAGCAACCAAAACCATCGAAGGCTGTCGTTGATATTCAAAATCAGGCCCAATTTGCTCGCTCGCTCGCTGGCACGGCGCAAGTTCTTGATACTGAAAAGGGTCGGCATATTTCAAGTAATGGTTTTCGCCGCGATGTTGAAGTAATTTTGACCCTCGATGTGCAACGACCCGATGGCTCAAGTTATCAAGCGCAAAGCGCGTGGATGGTTGAAGAGTTGCAGTTTGCGCGAATTGCGATTGGCAATACGATTCCAGTGCAGATCGATGCTGATGACCCAATGGTGATTTATCCCAGCCGTGAGTTTCGCCATATCAAGTATTCACTGTGGTATACCAGTAATTATTTTTAATTGGCTAAAACCGCAATTAATAATGCAACCAAGGCTCCCGCTCCAGTGCTAATCAAATTAACCCAATCGTTGTTGAGCCAAGCTAGGCCGCGATAATGGCGGGTTTGGTTGCCACATTTATGGATTGTCCGCTCGGTTTCGCTGGCGCAGTGATCGCACCAGCGCATTTGCTGCACCGTCGCGCCGAGCAAGCTATCGGCCAAAGAGCCAGCAATCCCACCAATTGTTGCGGCAACCACAAACCACACCTGTGGTTCTTGACCATTACCAAGCCCTAAACTAGTCAAACCCCAAGCACTTAGGCCAATCAGCAAGGCTCCAAGGCTGGTAGCGGCCATGCCTAAGCCCGAAATCGCTCCTGAGCGTCCGCGTTCAACTTGCTTAAAGGTTGTGAGCATAAATGGGCGACCTTTGCTCAGGGTGCCAATTTCGGTGGCCCAAGTATCGGCAGTGGCAGTGGCGGTTGCACCGAGGGCCAAGGCCCACCAAGCGAAATGTGGTTGCCAAGCATAGCCCAAGGCCGTTATTAAGGGAATACCGCCGTTGGCCATGGCCTGCCATAAATCGCGTCGATCATCTTTGCTGAATTTATCGAGCGCCACGGCTGCTTTGCGACGCTTGCCCACTTTGGAAAGCAAACTTGAGCTAGCGAAGAACAAAATAATCAGCCAGCCCCAAGCCCAACTGCCACAGCCCACCGTCAAGGTGCCGATCAAGACTGCACCGAGCCAACCGCTCAGGCTTAACGAGCGTCGCCAGTAGCCCAGCCCACCAACCAGCAAACTCAAGCCAAATCCTGCTAATAAGCGTAGCAGCATGCCGCTATACCTCAGAATAGAATAGCCCCTCGCCCACTACGGCGGACGAGGGGTTGGGGTGAGGGATTAAAAATTTAGGCCGATTGCCCAGTTTTGATGTAATCGACAGTGGCTTGATCGAGCTTGCGTACCACGGCGGCCAGCAAGGTCACCACCTGATCAAAATCGTCGCGATGCAACAACGAAGCGTGAGTATGGATGTAGCGGGTTGCCACACCCAGCGCCAACGATGGAACCCCAGCATTATTTAGATGAAAGCGACCTGCATCGGTACCACCACCAGGCATCGTATCAAATTGATAGGGAATGCCCAACTCTTCGGCGGTATCAACCACCAAGTCGCGCAGCCGCGGGTTTGGAATAACGCTGCTATCCATCAATAACAAGACTGGGCCAGCGCCCATTTTGGCTTGAGCTTCATCTTTACTAATGCCTGGAGTATCGCCTGCAATACACACATCGATCGCAAACGCGATATCAGGCTTAACCACATTGGCAAGGGTTGCTGCGCCACGCAAGCCAACTTCTTCTTGCACAGTTGCACCGGCCACGACCGTGTTAGGCAAGCTTTCATTGGCCAACTCATGCAACACTTCAACCGCTGCCGCACAACCAAAGCGATTATCCCAAGCCTTGGCCATGACGATTTTGGGGTTGTGTAAGGGGGTAAACGGGCACACTGGCAGAATTGAATCGCCTGGACGCACGCCCCATTCACGGGCCTCAGCGGCTGAACTCGCCCCAATATCAATAAACATATCTTTCTTTTCGACCAATTTTTTGCGTGCTTCGGGCGAGAGCACATGCGGCGGCTTTGAGCCAATAAGGCCAGCGATTGGCCCATTACGGGTTTCAATTTGCACTCGTTGTGCCAACATCACCAATTCCCACCAGCCACCAAGTGCTTGGAATTTAATAAAACCATCGTCGGTGATCCGCGTTACCATAAAGCCCACTTCATCGAGGTGGCCCGCCAATAAAATTGTGGGGCTGCCTTCGGGGCCAGCTTTACGAGCAGCGACACTGCCAAGCTGATCATTAATGAGTTCGCCATAGGGAGCTAAGGCCTCGGCCATAACAGCGCGAACTGGCCCTTCGTTGCCTGGTACGCCCGATGCATCGGTCAAAGCCTTCATAAGTGCTAAACGTTCATCCACGGTGATGCTTCCTTTGCAGTTAAGCGGTTGCTAGCAGCATTCTATGCTAATTTGCGCATAACCACAATTGACAAGTGCTCAAAAGCCGATTATGATCAACGACTGTGCATAATCGTAGCAATGTAGCCGTCGCTGGCGCAAGCTAGAGGCAACTTCCCGACCCTTCCGACCACCCTTGTGGTGGACAAGTTACCCTGTGAAACCGTAAACAGGGGCGCGAGTTTGGGTAACTGGCTCGTGACGCAAGCCGACAACAGCAAATATTCCCGCCATCGGCCATTTGGCTGGTGGTAAGGGCTGAAACGGTGGTGTAAGAGACCACCAGCATGCCTCAGCAATGAGCATGGCTAGGTGACTGCGCTGACCCTTGAAGGGCAAGGTGTGTGGGACGGGCTAAACTTGTGAGAGAGGCAACTCGTTTGAATCACGGCGTTCGTTCACATCGCAGCGAAACCGGAACGTTGGGTGACACCCAATCGCCTAGGGATCGCCCGCAACTGCGGAGATAGATGGCGGCTAATCCAGAATCGGGGGTATTGCAGCGCTGTGGTTATGCACATCACTTACTTGCACCAAATATACCACCCGCGTTGCTTGCACTAAATCAGCCTGCTCACCATTACGATCCAAGCGAGCAACCACGCTTAAACCAGCATCCGCCAATAATTCAACAATCTGCTGATCGCTATAGGCTGCCTGCAAATGGGTTTCGCTGCCACGTTGCCAGGCCTCAGCTTGGCGCTGAAACCAGACAATCCTTCCGATGCCAATCTGCGCCTCATCATCAAAATCGAGCACATTGTAGATATAAAGATCGTCGCGATCAACGATTACGTGGTTGCGCTCCGGCCATGTAGCATACAACAACGGCGTATTCAGATCGAACACCAACCAGCCTTGTGGGTTGAGCGAGCGGGCAATTTGCTGAAACAAAGCGCCGAGTTGGGTTGGCTCAAGTACGTAATTCAATGTATCAAATAGGCTGATGATTAAATCGTAGCCTGCGCCCGCCTGCCATGTGATTAAATCGGCCTGTTGCCAATTGACTATGGCGTGTTGCAATTCGCCATGCAATTGAGCTTGGGCCAACATCGCTTCTGAGCGATCGATCGCTGTGACTTGATAGCCTTGTAGGGCCAAAGCCACAGCTGCGTCGCCTGTGCCACAGCCAAGATCAAGTACCGAGCTACCATGCCAAGCCTGCTGCTCAAGCCATGGCAAAAGCCAATTGAGCATGTGCAAGCTGAGCCAACTCTGGCCAGCTTGACGATAAATTGTTGCATAATCATTGTACATGGCTGCTATTGTACTCGACAACGAATGGTGCTAGGGCTATGAGCGAACCCATAGCCTCGTTCTTTAGGCTGCTTAATCCAATATAACGCCGCGACACTCGCCCAGCCCAATTTTCAGGCCATCGCTTGCGCCACACCACCCGCGAATAATCACCTCATCGCCAGCTTGCAAGAAGCGGCGTTGTTCGCCATTGCTGAGCTGAATTGGCTCTTGCCCACGCCAAGTTAGCTCCATCAAACAGCCGCGTGAGTTTTTGCTTGGGCCTGAAATCGTGCCACTGCCCAATAAATCGCCAGGTTCAAGATTACAGCCGTTGCTGGTGTGATGGGTCAGCATTTGGGCGAATGTCCAATACATATCGCTAAAATTACCAAGGCTAAGCACCTCGGCGGCTTGACCCGCTTGGCGCATGCTGGCAGTTTGCAGGCTAACTTCAAGAGTTAAATCAAGGCCACCAGCACTGCGATTGGCTGGGCTATCCAAGTAGGCGAGTGGCGCAGGATCATCGGCGGGTCGCTCGAAGGCTGGGCAGCGATAAGGTGCAAGGGCTTCGAGGGTAACGACCCATGGCGAGATGCTGCTGATGAAATTTTTAGCCAAAAATGGCCCAAGCGGCTGATATTCCCAGGCTTGAATGTCGCGTGCCGACCAATCGTTGAGCAAGCAAACCCCAAAGACATGATGTTCGGCCTGTTCAATGCTGACTGGCTGACCTAACTCGTTACCTTGGCCGACCCAAAACCCTAATTCTAATTCGTAATCAAGCAAGCGACATGGCCCAAACGTTGGCACTTCAGCATCGGGTGCTTTGGTTTGACCATGCGGGCGTTTGATGCTTGCGCCACTGACTCGAATCGATGAAGCTCGCCCGTGGTAGCCAATCGGCACATATTTATAATTGGGCAAAAGTGGATTGTCGGGGCGAAACATCGAGCCAATATTGGTCGCATGAAAAATCGAGGCATAGAAATCGGTGTAATCGCCAATTGCCGCAGGCAATGCCATTTCGGCCTCGGCTTGAGCTAGCAATAGTGGAGTTAATTCGGCCTGTAAGCTTGAACCTTCACGCAACATTCGGCTGAGTTGTAGGCGAATAGTGCTCCAAACCGCAGGCGTTAAGCTCATTAATTGATTCAGGTTTTCAGCCCGACATGCTGCCAAACTGGCTTGATCAAGCTCGCCCAAATACTCAGCAGCTTTGCTTAAATCAAGAATTTCAGCACCGATAGCCACGCCGATGCGCCATTGCTCGTGGCTTGCTTGGCGACGAAACACCCCAAACGGTAAATTTTGAATCGGAAAATCGGCTCCAGCAAGGTTGGCGCTGGCTACCCAACTGCGCAAAGCTGGATCATGGGTTTCGTTTAACATTTAATTGGTTGCTCCATAGGCCAAGGCTGGCTGCTCGATAAAGCTGGCAAATTCGTTGATTGGCTCCTCGAATGAACATGAACCAAAGGCGATCAAGCCGCTGTGGCGCACGGCCAGCACATCATCATGTTCAAATTGCCAGTTACGCCAGCGCATTTTTTGCTCAGTCAACTTGATTGCAATGGGATCATGCTCCAATAAAGCTGCTAGCACTTCTTGATGGGCGGCATTTGCTTGCAACAAGGCGCTGGCTAAAATCAGATTGAGGTAGCCATACATCCAGCCCTCAGCACTATCCGTTGCATAGGTCAGGCGATATTGGCCACGCAAGGGGTGGTGTAAACCAGCAGTCGCTTTGTAGGCGACCCCATTGCTGATGCAGGCATGCAGAAAGCGCACAATCTGCTCTGGCTCAGGAAAGGCTGCGGCAATAATTCCGCCAGTGCGAAGTTTGGCGCGAAGCCCAGTACTGCGCAAGGCCGCAATTAAAAGGCTTGGATCATGATCGTGGGGAATTTCAACGAAAACCGTAACTTGTTCAGGTATGACTGCATGAATCGCGGCGATTTGTTCGAGACTCTCGGCCTTGATTTCAACCGTATCAATTACAAACCAACCCTGATAGCGCTGATTAAGCGTGGGAATTTCAGCAAGTTGGGCTGGATCAGTGGCTAAGAGGCTAATTATCCAAGGTTGGCTTGGTTGCTTGCCAAGGCTGGCTTGCCATTCGGCAATGCGGCTATAGGGCAAAATAAAACGGGCTAAATAGCCGTGTTGGTTGCTCGCACGATAGTTGGCATATTGGCTGGTTGCTTGATCCATGGCTAGAGCAGCTGGGGGAAACAGCCCAGCATAATCGATCAAGCCAGCGAGCAATGGTTCCCAAATCGGTGACATATCCAAAATCCTCCACGTCATTGTGGGACATACGATAGCCGATGATACTGCAAGTGTACGTGAAGTGAGCACTTGGGGCAAATAGCTGAGATTAATTCCATCGCAAAACCGAGCGTCAGTCTAAATCCAGAGACTGATGTCAAATCACTTAAGTTATGGTCAAATAAAGCTAGCAACGGAATGCAAGCAGCGCTTAATCTCAAGGCCCAAAGGAGCCAACCACGCCATGGATGAACGTCGATTAATTCGGGTTAGCAAATATCTGAGCAAACATCTACGCCATCAACCAGAGCGCTTGGGATTAACGCTTGAACCAGGTGGGTGGGTTGGGGTTGAGCAACTTTTAGCGGCCTGTGCGGCCAATAATGTTGCGATTAGCCTAGCCGAGTTGCACGAAGTTGTTGAACAGAACAATAAACAACGCTTTGGCTTCGACCCAACTGGCCAAAAAATTCGTGCCCATCAAGGCCATAGCGTGACGGTCGATTTAGGCCTCGTGGCCCAGCAACCGCCAATAATCCTGTATCACGGAACCGCCAAGCACAATCTAGCGATAATTCTGCGTGATGGGCTGCGGCCTATGCAACGCCAGCATGTCCACCTCTCGCGTGATCGGGCGACAGCGCTGCAAGTCGGCGCACGTCACGGTCAAGCAGTGATTTTAATCGTCCAAGCTGACGAACTATTTCAAGCAGGGCAAGCCTTTTTTTGCAGCGACAACGGCGTTTGGCTAACTACTGCAATTGATCCTGCCTATCTGGCGCTTGAACGCTAAATAGGTTGGGTCATTCGGAGTCGGCAGATCGGGCTATGCTATAATACGCCCATCGCGCTTTGGCCACCCATGATCCAAGAACATCCACGGATTTTCCGCGATGTTTTGGCTCTGCGTGGGTAGATGAGGTACTTGCTCATGCCATTTGTAGACATTCTGTTGCTGCTTTTCGTTGTGTTAGGGTTGTTCTATGGCTTTTTTCAAGGCATGCTGAAGGTTGGAATTTCCATTCTCGTGTTCTACCTAACAATCGTGCTTTCGTCGCTCTACTATCGGCCATTAGCCTTGGCGATCAGCAAAAATTCGACGACACCGTTCCAAGTTTTGGAAATGTTATCATTTTTGACCTTATTGTTCGTGTTGTTTTTTGCTTTGCTTTGGGTTGCAAGCTATACCTTTCGTTATCTCAAAGTTGGTGGTCAACTTCAATATATCGATAAGGTGATTGGCACATTCCTAGGGTTAATTCTTGGGGCGATGATTGCCAGTATTTTTGCAATGATGTTGCGCTATTTATTTTCGACAACTGCTCCAGCAGTGCTTGATTATCCGGCAATGCGGTTTTTACAGGCTAGTACACGGGCATCGGCGCTTAAGAATGTATTTTTAGATATTATCTTGCCGCTGATTTATGGGCCAATTCGCCCAATTATGCCTGAAAGTGCTGATGCATTATTCCGTAGTATTCAACGGTAATCGGGCGGTGCTGGCGCACTTGCAATAGAAGAAGTTTCGTGATGATATCAGAAGTTGTACTCCAAACCCTTGAGTTCGATAAAGTTCGTGATCAGCTTGCACGTCATGCTGCGTTTAGCGCAAGCCGTGAGTTGGTTGCGCAACTCCATCCATCAACCGATGGGCAGTGGATTCTGCAGGCGCAAATTCGTACTAGTGCCGCCCGTGCTTTAATTGAATCGTTTGCCGATGTCTCAATTGGCGGTGCTCGTGATGTTCGCCCTGCGGTGGAACATGCTCGTCGTGGTGGGATTCTTGAGGCGAGTCGGGTACAAGAAATTGCCGCTACCTTGGGGGCGATGCGGCGGTTGCGTGGCCAAGTTTTGCGCAATCATCCCGATTTTGTGCCATTACACCCTTTAGCCGAGCAACTGCCAAATTTGGCCACGCTGGAACATGAAATTGAACGCACAATCGGCCCTGATGGCGAGGTATTAGATAGTGCTTCGGCTGAATTGGGCCGCTTACGTAGCGCCATTCGGGTGGCGTTTAATCGGTTGCAAGAGCGTTTGCAAGCAATTATCAATTCGTCGCAATATGCCGATGTGCTGCAAGAGCCAATTATCACGGTGCGCGATGGCCGCTATGTCGTGCCAGTCAAAGCCCCACAACGACGGGCCTTGCGCGGGATTGTCCACGATCAATCATCGTCGGGCGCAACCCTGTATATCGAGCCATTGGCTACGGTTGAGTTAAATAACCAGTGGCGCGAGCTGCAATTGGCCGAACGCGAAGAAATCCAGCGCATTTTGGCGGCGCTCTCGGGCAAAATTGCCAACGAAGGTATGCCAATTATTGTTGGGGTTGAGGCTACCGCTGAATTAGATTTAGCCTTTGCCAAAGCCAAATATAGCATTAGCTTGCGTGCTAGCCAACCTGCGATCAATACGCCAGTTCCTGCCGATGATTTGCACCCCGAATCAACTTTGTCATTGCTCAAAGCCCGCCATCCCTTGCTCAACCAAGATCTGGTTGTGCCAACCGATGTCTGGCTGGGCGGCCCAACGCAGATGATTATTATCACTGGCCCGAATACTGGTGGTAAAACGGTGGCGCTCAAAACCGTTGGTTTGATGGCATTAATGGCCCAGGCGGGTCTGCATATTCCGGCCCATCAAGGCTCGCGCTTACCTATTTTTGGTAAAATTTTTGCTGATATCGGCGATGAACAAAGTATCGAACAAAGCCTCTCGACCTTCTCCTCCCACATGACCAACATTATCCAAATCTTGGATCGGGTAACCCCCGATTCGTTGGTGTTGTTTGATGAATTGGGCGCTGGTACTGATCCAGTCGAGGGTGCTGCTTTGGCGCGAGCAATTATCGAACGCTTGTTGAATGTGGGATGTTTGGCGATGGCAACCAGCCACTATGCTGAACTCAAGGCTTTTGCCTACAGCACTGATGGGGTTGAAAATGCCTCGGTTGAGTTTGATGTTGAAACCTTATCGCCAACCTATCGACTTTCAATCGGCTTGCCAGGCCGCTCGAATGCTTTGGCAATTGCTGAACGCTTGGGGCTTAAACGCGACTTAATCGAACGTGCTCGGGCAACGATTAGCCGCGATAACGTCCAAGTTGAAGATTTGCTGGCCGCGATTCATCGCGAACGCACAACCGCCGAAAGTGAGGCTGCCCGCGCCTTGGAATTGCGCGAAGATGCCGAATTGGTGCGCGATCGGCTGAGCCGCGAATTGTATGAGTTTGAACAGGATCGCGAACAGCAATTAGCCAGTTACCAACGCCAACTTGATGATGAATTGCGTGAAGTACGAGCTGAATTGCGCCGCCTACGTGATGAATTTCGCTCAGTTTCGGTTAGCCGCCAATGGATGGAACAAGCCGAACAACGCCTCAGCCGAGTTGCCGAACGGGTTCCCCAAACTCCAACTCCCCCCAAAGCCAAAGTTCCAGTTGTACCCAAAGTTGCGCTTGCCCCACTTCCTCGCACAATTCAAGTTGGCGATCAGGTGTTTGTGAGCAGCGTGAAGCTTTCGGGCGTGGTGCTCGATTTGGATGAAGAAGCCAACGAGGCCGAGGTTCAATTGGGTGGCTTCCGCTTGCGGGTTGATTTACGCGAGTTGCGGCTGGAAAAAGCGGGCACTAGTCCAACCCAAGCGGTACAAAAATATGTACCTGTTCAGCGCATGATCAATACTCCTCCACCGCCGAATGTTTCGATGCAGCTTGATATGCGTGGTTGGCGAGCCTCGGATGTGGAAAGTCAGCTCGATCATTATCTCAACGATGCGTACCTCGCCAATCTTTCAGAAGTGCGTTTGGTTCATGGCAAGGGTACAGGGGCGCTGCGCCAAGTTGTACGAACATTGCTCAAACGCCATCCCTTGGTCGAATCGTACAATAGCGGTAGCCAAGGTGATGGCGGCGATGGCGTAACAATCGCCAAAATGGTTGCTCGTTGAGTCAGCACAGGGTTGAGTTTGCTCAGCCCTGTTGCTATTTTAGAGATCGATTATGTATGTTGTGCCGCACGATCAAGATAGTTATCAAAGCATCAATCAACCATTACTCTGGCTGAGCGGGCTGAATGCTGGTTGGAGCGTTTGGGCAACTCAGCAGCAGTTAGCCCAAATTGATTTGCTGTGGGTTGGCGGATTGTTGGCTGGCTATACGGGCTTGCTGGCTTGGCTGCGCACGCTGAGTTTTCAGCGGCGACGTTTGGTGATCGATGGGCTGCTGATAGTGCTAAGTATTGCTTTGGGCTTGGTTGGCACTGTCGTATTTGTGCAGATTACATCAATTTCGGCAGCGGTTTGGCCGTGGCTGCGCCAAATGGGCTTGGTGGTTGGCCTCTTGCTTTGGCAACAATGGCGCATGATTTCGACCTAATCTGCTTAAAATATGCCCAAAATCAAGGCTTTTTTGGTATGATCTCTGCAAGGTAGCTGAATCTGAGGTTTAGCCAAAGCTTAGGAGCCAACAAGGCATGATTCATTCGGCAGCGTGGTTAAGGCAGCGCCATCGGCGGGTAATGCGCGGGTTACGGGCATACTTCGGCTTGCAATTAGGGCTTTCGGTTGGCGGTGCGTTATTGCTCTATTGGCTTGGCGAGCGGCCTGTTTCCCCATTAATTATTGGTAGCGGCATTGTGGTTGGCCTCTTGTTATTGCCGCAGGCTCGGCGCTGGCTGGGCTGGTTGTATATTCCCAGTTTGTTATTAACTGATTTGGTGCATGTCACTGCGCTGCTGTGGCTAACCCCCGCCAATGCCTTAGAACGTGGCAGCTTATGGGCTTTGGCTTATATTCCATTGTTGGTGGCGGCGGGGCGTTGGTGGAGTTATAGCGGCGGGGCGTTGGCCTTGGTGGCAATGTTGATTGCCGATGCAGCAGTGCTGTTTGGCCGCTTAGCTTGGCGCGAGGCCTTGCCAGTGTTTATTTTTCAGGCAGTTACGGCAGCCTTGGGCACGTGGGCCGCCGCCCACAACGAGTCGCGCACCCGCCGCGAGTTATTGCATAGCGAAGCCTATCATTTGAGCGAATCGCGGGTGAATGAGCTAACCAAAAGCTATCAACAAACGATTCAGCAATTGCAAAACCTACGTGAAAACCCCGAAACTTCGGCAATCGAACAACTGCGTCAGCAACTCCACCGAACCTTGCGCGATGTTGGTGGCCTGCCTTTGGCCCAACGTACCTTGCCCGAGGCTTTGGCTGCCGAGTTGCGTACCCTGAAAACCGAGGGCAATTTAAGCATCAACTACATCTGCGATGGCCATTTGCCAGTGCTCTCGCCCCGAGCAACAGCCTATGTTTGGCGAGCCGCCCAAGAATTGCTGAGCAATGTGCGCGACCATGCCCAAGCCCAGCATTTGGATGTTGAGTTATATGGCGATGAAGCGACAGTTGTGTTGCAAATTCGTGATGATGGCGTTGGGTTTGATCCGAATTTACTGCGCGACGATCAGCATTATTCCAGTTTGGCGGCGCTGGCAACTCAAGCCGAAATCCATCATGGGACGTTTGAAGTTCAATCGCAACCTCAAGCGGGTACAACCATCACCGTGCGGGTTGAGGGCTAAGATTAAGCCCAAGTTTCCGTTGAGACTTGGGCTACATAAGCTAGGCTTTATCGCCATTGAGTGGCAAGCGATATTGAAAATTGCTGCGTCGGCCCACCGCCTGACCGATGATTTCAATCACTTGCTGGCGATGGTCGTCGCGATTGACCACATCCAGATCGTCAGTTTCGATTGTAAGCACTGGACATAACTCGAAACGGCGGAGCCATTCATCATACCGATTGTTCAGATGGCTCAAATAATCGGCACTAATATTCATCTCGCTTGGCCGAGCGCGTTTTTTGATGCGCTCCAATAACGTGGGAACCGAGCCGCGCAGATAGACCATCAAGGTTGGCGGGGTAGTCGATTGAATCAGCGCTTGGTAGAGTTTGCGATAGGTGCGAAAATCGCGATGGCTCATAATCCCCTGCTCCAACAAACCCTTGGCAAACACCTCATAATCTTCATAAATCGAGCGATCTTGAATTAATGAGATCGGCGTATCGGCAATTTCGCGTTGTTGCTCGAAGCGCTGGGCCAAAAACCACATTTGCGAATGAAAGCCCCAGCGATGTTTATCGGCATAAAAATCATCGAGATAGGGATGATCGGCCACAAATTCGTAGTAGGGCTGCCAGCCAAAGGCGGCGGCTAAAGTTTCGACGAGGGTGCTTTTGCCCACCCCAATATTGCCCGCCACACTCAAATATAAGTGCTGGCCGAAAAATGTATGTCCCATTGTGCTTCAATCCTTGTTACCAGGCGAATCGTTGTTCTGCAACCAATCCATTATAAAGTCAAAAATCAAAAGGCAGAAGGCAAAAGAACATAGAGCAAAGAACATAGAACATAAGGAATATGGCTATTGGCTATTGGCTGTGGGCTATCAATTGATGGAATTCGCACAATTTGTAGCTAAAAAGAGGCTCAGGGCTAGGGGTCAGGGTCTAGCTATCAGGAGTCAGGAAAATTGCTACTGAATTATGGGATATGAAACCTTTGTGTGACTTCGTGTCCTTCGTGGATCAAAAATAAGCTTCGTGCTCCTTGCTGGCCCCTGACCCCCAGCCACTGATCCCGCGAATGACATTTGACAAGGCTGATGGGCACTGCTATAATTTTCAGCGCACATCAGCCGATGTAGCTCAGTTGGCAGAGCAACTGTTTCGTAAATAGTAGGTCACGAGTTCAAGTCTCGTCATCGGCTCCATTCAATCACTCGCTTCGGCGGGTGATTTTTTATTCGGCTTTGGCTGGCCGGAAGCCCTCACCTAACACCTCAACTGCCTCCGTCATTACCACAAAGGCCCGTGGATCGATGTTGTAAATCATCTTTTTGAGAATTGTAATTTCGGCTTGGCTGATGACACACATCAACACAGCCCGTTCGCGGCCACTATAACCGCCACGGCCTTCGAGCATGGTCACCCCCCGATCAAGATCGTGCAACACAGCATCGCGAATTGCCTCAGGTTTGTCGGAAACAATCAAGGCTGAACGGCCATCGCTGAAGCCTTCTAACACAATATCGATCACGCGGGTTTCGATAAAGGCTAGCAACAAAGCATACAGCACCGGAGTTGCGCCGTAAATCCAACCAGCCGCGCCGAACACCACAACGCTTGAAATCAGCATCGATTGGCCTGGGCGAATGCCACGCCATTGCTGTAATAAGCGAGCCACAATATCGACCCCACCAGTTGTACCGCCAACCCGCAAGACCAAACCTGTGCCAATGCCACTGAGCAAAGCTCCATAAGCGATGTATAACAATGGTTCGCGTTGCACAAACTGACCTACCCGATTGGCCGTTAGATCAATAAAAACTGAGAGCATCACTGTGGCGAAAATTGTGCGCAAGCCAAAGACAAAGCCGCCCAACCGCTTCAAGCCAATAATGAACAAAGGAATATTGAGCACCAACGACGTTACGCCAATTGGCAAGCCGAGCAAGGTTTTGAGCATGGCGGCAATCCCCGTCACCCCGCCAAAAATTACATTATTGGGGTCGAGAAATATATTCAAGGCGAGCGCGATACAGAGCGTACCAATCGTCATCACCAAATAATCACGCAGAATGCCGGGAATTTGTTCGCGGCGGATAGCTAAACGGTGCATAAAAACCTCAAGATGCTGATAACCAACCAAAAAGACCACCTCAGCAAGGTGGTGCATACATGGCTCGCTATCAAGGTAGCTGTTGATAGCGCTATCCTACCGCGAAATTATTAATTTTCCAACCCCATGAAGCTATGCCATTAGTCCTAAGCCTTGAAAGGATGAAGGATGAATTATGAGGGATGAAAACAAAAGGCAAAAGACAGAAGGCAAAAAGAACATAGAACATAGAGTATAGAACATAATCCTAAAAATCGGTAGCAATCTGTGGCGAAAAAACAGGCCTTCGCGATCTTCGCGTGCTTCGTGGTTCCGATCCTTCGTGCATCTTCGTGTTCTTCGTGATTAAAACTAACCCCAGCCCCCGACAACCAATCCCCGACCCCCAAGCGTTTACAACGGCAAACACAGCGTCAGCAACGTACCAGCGCTTGGCTGGCTTTGAATCGAGAGCGAGCCTTGGATGAGTTGAGTTCGTTCGCGCATGCTGGTCAGGCCAAAGCCACCGCTGGCGGTTTGTTGCACAGCGGCTAGTTCAAAACCTTGGCCATCATCGCTGACCGTGATTTGCAGCTGGCCGGCGGCGACGGTTGAGCGAATCGCCACATGCTTGGCTTGGGCATGCTTTTCAACATTGCTCAAGGCCTCGTTGACCACGCGCAATACCTGAATCGCCACATCGCTGGGCAGTGTAAGCTCTTGACCATCGTGGCTATATTGGCTTTGAATATTGGTGCGCTGATGGAACGTATCAACCAATTCGGCCAAAACATCGCTGAGCACCCGCCCATCAATCGCTGGCGCTGATAAATTCCAGACGCTGCGCCGTAAATCGTGCAAGGCTGCCAAGGCCAAATCATAAGCTTTTTGCAAGCGTAGTTGGGCTTTTTCAGGCTGATGGAGGTTGCGCATGCCAGCCTCAATTTGTAAGCGCAAGCCGGTTAGTTGCTGGGCCAAGGTATCGTGAAAATCGCGGGCGAGGCGGTTGCGTTCAGCCAAGGTTGCCGAGAAACGCGCTTGTTCGTAGAGTTGGGCATTGTAAATTGCCATTGCTGCGGCATCGGCAAATGGTTGTAAGGCCTGGCGCAAGGCTGCATTGGTTGGCTGGATACTCCAATAATTTAAACGGCCAATTGTTTCACCTTTGGCGTGGAGCATAATCTCAAGGCTTGGTAAATTTGTATCAGGACTACCAACGCTGGCAACGATCCGCCATTCTGGATCTTCGAGCAGGGCTACCGTAACTGCTTGGGCATTGGCCAAACTGCGGCCTGCCTCAGCTACTTGGGCTAAAACGCGAGCTAATTGAACTTCGCTGGATAATGCGGCGGTGATCGCACTGAGCTGTTGTAAATAATCGCGTTCTTGCGCCAATTCTTGGGCGAGTTGCTCGACTTTTTGGCGGGTGAGCACCGATTGGTTGGTGACATAACCGAAGAGCGTAACAAACAGGAGCAATACAATCTGGCTCGATAAGGCTGATAAACCAGCGCTGGTTAGTGGCAAGCCTGCGGCAATAAAACTGCCACTCATCAAGATTGCAATTAAGCCAGCAATAATCAGGGTTTTGGGTAAGGGATAGGTTCCGGCGATAAAGACCATTGGAACCATAAAGGCAATTGGTTGGGTCGTAAAATCGCGGCTAAGCAGTTGCATCAAGGCCGCCAGCCCAAAAACCACACTAATTAACAGTTGTGGATTGCGGCGAAAACGGTTACAAAGTGGTGTTTCAAACCAAAAAACACTTTTCAAGCCAATATAACCAATGGCTGCGCCTAAATAAATAACCAAATTCACGCCACGCAGACTGCCATCACTCAATCCAATAATTGGTGGCACACCACAGGCTACCAAGGCGGCAATAACGCCCGACCACAATAAACTTTGGTTGTGAACGCGATCTTGAGGGGTTTGTTGATCAATTGTGATTGGCTCTGGGTGCATCATAAACCAGCTACTCACCTAAATCTGCTCATACTATAGCATCGTTGGCTTCTAGCGCCCAGCTAAAAGCCAATCGTTATTTGATAATTATTGAGCCTAGTTGCTTGCTGTATTGCCCAATGGCTTGGATTTAGGGGCAAAACCATAGCGTTGATCAAGCTTGCGACCCACATAAGGCAGAATGAAGAAGGGTAAAGAAACTTCAGCCGCGAAAATCCAGAATGTAATCTCAATGCCACTACGGGCAATAATTTGGTTGAGGGTTGCGACACACACAAAGGCATACGATTGGGTCATCCATTGATAGTGTAGGCGTAGCCAGCGTCGCCCTAAGCGTTTGCGAAAGAAAATCACGCTATAGGCAAAGGTTGCCGAGACCATTCCCAATCCATTCAGGACATCGGGCGCACTAACTCCTGCCCGACTAATGACGATGCCTGTACTGAAGAGGGTTACCCATCCCAATAAATAGCCTTTGCCAATCCAACGATGGGTGGTTGTGCCGTTGGGCCAGCGATGGGCCGCCAAGCCAGTGCCAAGTGCTAAGACCGCCCCCATAATATGCAAAATCAGAAACATTGCCACACCTCACCAGTAAAGAAGCCTAATTCCAATGACTGGAGTTTAGCAATGTGCGCGTGCTAGGCCATCAGTACTAAGTGTTACAACCAAACTAGATCAAAAGAACTAGTTGAGGTTAACCATAATGTTGCCTACTATTGGGTGTCGGGCAATGCTATCGTATCTCCAATGCTCCACCTTTAATCCACGAGGAACCTAGTGATGGATACGGCCTTACCCCTGATTGCTATTCGCGATATCTACAACCAGAGTTTACCTTTTGGCTCGCTATGGCGCGATCAAGCGGCACTTTTGGTGTTTTTGCGTCATCCAGGTTGTGCAGTCTGTCGGCGCAATTTGCTCGATTTATATGAGTACACCACGGCTTTTCGCATGTTGGATATTAATTTGGCGGTGATAACGATGGCTGAGCCAGCTGCCGCCCAAGCTTTTGCACGACTTTATCGCTTGCCCATCCCAATCTATAGCGATCCAGAGCGCCAAATTTATCGGGCAGCTGGGTTTAGTGAGGGTAGTTTATACAGTGTGGCTAGCCCACAGGTGATGTTGCATCAGGCTTGGCAATTTTTGCAGGGGCATTGGGTTGGGGGTGGGCAAGGTCAATCGTTGACCCAACATGGCGGTCACGCGTTGATCAAATGTCGCGCAACCGCCCCGAGTTATATTCACGTCGCCGATCCGATCTATCGCTACCCAGCGTGGCAAAGTGTCTTGGAATATACCCAACAGCGATTTTACACCACTGAAGATATCAATCCCAGTTTTGCCCGTCAATTGGCTTAACTGCTACCAACCTTCGTCATCGCCGCTTTGGCTATCGGTCGGGTTGCCATCGGCTCCAACCGCGTAATTATCATACAGATCTTCGCGATTGCGCTCCTCGCTACGCTCCAATTGATCAAGTTGGCGCTCAGCTTCATCAGGGTTCATACTTGATGGTGGTGCTTGCGGGCGTTCCGGTGGTTGGCCTCCGCCACTTGGATCTTGGTTTGGCTCAGGCTGTTGGCCATCTTGTGGCTGCTGATTGGGATCTTGTTGGCCATCCTGTGGCTGCTGATTGGGATCTTGTTGATTGCTAGCTTGTTGCTGTTGTTGCTGTTGCTCTTGGATTTTTTGGGCTAGCTCAAGGTTATATTTGGCATCAAGGTCATCGGGATTAATTCGTAAGGCTTTTTTATAGGCTTCAATCGCCTCATCAAGCTCCTCTAGCCGAAAATGGGCATTACCTTGGTTGTAATAAATAATCGCTTGAGTGGCAGCATCGGCAGTTTGCAAGGCATTATTTGGGGCTTCGATTGCCCCTAAATAATCGCCCATTTGATAGCGCGTATTGCCCAAATTCACCTGTGGTTCAGGCCGATCAGGAGCCATCAAGACCGCTTCTTTATATTGATTGAGCGCTTGGCCATATACACCTTGCTCGTAGAGTGCGTTGCCCTCAGCATTAATATCGGCGGCAGACGGTGCGCCGCAACCAGTCAGGGCTAATAACAGCAAGCCCGTGCTAACAATCGTTGTAGGTTTCATGCTGCTACCACCTTTCGTTGCTCCAAGCGCCCCACAAACACATCGGCGACCAATAAAATAAAGGCTAGGCCTGCGAAAATATAGAAGCGCTCGCTGTAAACTCGCCGAGTTTGATCAGTTAGATCGACCGGAGCGCTTTGATCAAGCGCTGTTTGCAATTGATTAAGATCTAACGTGCTGCCATCGAAGTAGGTTCCACCAGTGGCTGAGGCAATTTGTTCAAGCAAAGGTCGATTGAGTTTGCTAATCACCCGTTGGCCTTGATCTTCGACATAGCTAATATTACCGAGATCATCGTAGATTGGAATTTGGCCGCCAGCTTCGGTTGCCATGCCAATTGTATGAATTGTCAGCCCCATTTTGGCGGCTTCGCGGGCGGCGGCAACTGCTTCGCCATCGCTTTGTTCATCGGAATCGCCGCCATCGGTAATTAAAATCATGGTTCGGCCTTCAATTTGGCCAATTGGAAATGAGCGTAAGCCCTCGGTGATGACTTCTTCAACATCGGTTCCACCGAGCGAAAGCCCGCGTGGGTTGATTGGCTCAACCAAAGAGCGAGCAGCTGCAAGGTCGCTGGTCAAGGGGAATTGCACATAACTTGATGAACCAAACATCAGCATGCCCACTTGATTGCCTTCTAAGCGATCAAGCAGCGCTAAAACCATGCGTTTGCTAGCATCGATCCGCGATGGCCGCACATCTTGAGCTGCCATACTGCGGGAGCCATCAAGCAAGATTAACACTTGTAAACCGCTGCGCTTGAGCGTTTCATCGCCGCTGCCCCAAACTGGTCGCGCCAGTGCCACAATGATTAATCCTACGGCACTGAGTTGCAAGACGATCCGAATGCGGCGTTGGCGAGCAGGCTGCATCGAAAGCAACGAAGCAATTAATCCGGGGTCGCCGAGCGCAGCGCGATCACGTTCTTCGGCACGCCGAGCCAGCCAGAATACCCCCGCCAAGGGCAGCAAAACCAATAAGAGCCATAAATTTGCTGGTACAAGTGCCATTAGCCAATACTCCGTAGGATGGTATTGCGTAGCAAAATTTCAATCATCAAGAGCAAAAGTGCTCCGGCGGCCCATGGTTGCCAAGCCTCGGTGTAGCGAACTAATTTTTCACTAGCGACTTGTGATCGTTCCATTTTATCGATCGTATCATAGACATCGCGCAGACCTTGTTCATCGCCAGCACGGAAGAAAATCCCGCCCGTCTGTTCAGCAATATCGCGGAGGGCCACTTCATCCTCGGCAGTTGGTGCTGGAATCAAATAGGTTTCATCGCGCCAAGGATCATGCACGGGATATTCACCATTGCCTGGTTTACCAACCAAAATCGTATAGACCCGCACATCCAAAGCGCGGGCAATTTCGGCAGCTTGGGCTGGCTCGATATCGCCACGATTGTTCGAGCCGTCGGTGAGCAAAATCACGACTTTGCTTTTGGTGGTGCTATTACGTAAGCCATTGACCGAGTGGGCTAAGGCGAGGCCAATCGCTGTACCATCAGGCCGACGAACGGTTTGCACTTGACCCAATAAATTCTGCAAAAAGTCGTAATCAAGCGTCAATGGTACTTGAGTAAAGGCATGGCCCGAAAAAACTACCAGCCCAATCCGATCATCTTTGCGGCCTTTGACAAACTCGGCAATAACTTCTTTGGCTACGGTAATCCGATCTTTTGGATCGAAATCGCCAGCCTTCATACTCAGCGAAATATCCAAGGCTAGCTGAATATCGATGCCTTCGCGCACCACGCGCTCGGAGCTTTGGGCATATTGTGGCCGAGTGAGCACAACCACCAATAAGCCAACTGCCGCCGCTCGCAACGAAATCAAAACAGGCCGCATGCGAATCCGCCACGACGGCTTGACCCCACGCAGCATGCCCAAATCGGAGAAGCGCATGGTCACCACTTCGCCGCGACTGCGGCGATACATCGACCACCAGACAATCGGCACAATCGGCAACAACCAAAATAACAATGGATAAGCAAATGTCATAAGCAACTCAAGTAAAGTCAGAAGGCAAAAATCAAAAGTCAAAATCGAACAATTCCAGCATCAGATAATCGAAAATGATGATGCTATCTTGCCCTTCGCTTTCTGACTTTTTAAATCTATCAGAAGGCAAAAATCAAAAGTCGAAATCGAACAATTCCAGCATCAGGCAATCGAAAATGATGATGCTATTTTGCCCTTTGCCTTCTGACTTTTGCCTTTTCATCAGCGTGTCGCCAAAATTGCATGGCGGGCGTTATCGATCATGGCGTGAGCTTCGATTGGGTTAGGTAGTTGGCGGGCAAATTTCACGCCATCAGATTCGGCCAGCAAGCGCAACAACATATCACGGCGTTGCTGCATGCTGGGGTGCGAAAGCGCCAACCGCACTTCGTTGGTGGTTCGCTCAAGCGCTGGCACCGAGAAACGATCAGTGATGAAGGTTCGCAGCACATCAGCAATCAAGGCATAATGTTCGACAATTCGGCCTTGATCGATTAAGCGTAAGCCGCCAATTCGTTCAAGTTCAGCCATGGCTACCGCAATTGGGTCACGAACTGGTTGCGGCGCTTGGGCCGGAACTGGCACTGGCCGATGCTTGCGGAAATAGGTGATTGCCCAAGCCGCAAAGCCAGCCACCAAAATCGCCAACAGCGAAAGGCCAATAATCAATAAATAATTTGCTTGTTCATTCATAATCAATTGTGGTTTCAATGGTTTAATATCTTCAGGGTTTTCATCGAGCACCGAAGCCACTTCGACACTAACGGGCTGAGTATTGGCGCGGCCAGTGGTTCCATCGGGATTGGTTATTTTGACCAATTGGGTTGGAAAGGCATGAATGCCCACATCCCAGTTGGTTAATTGGCAGCGCCAGCCTTGGCGTAAGCCATCGGCAACACTGGTTTCAGTCAGCGGAGCACAATCACGCACTTCCCATTCGCCAAACATTTTGGTTGGCATAGCCGGAAGTTCGCTTTTGAAACCGTTGGGTGTGGTCACTTGCAATTCGTACTCGACCAAATCGCCCACCGTAATTTTGGTGCGATTGAGTTGGGCACGCACGGCTACGGCTGGCTCGGCGGCTGCGACCGGCGCAATCAAGAGCAAACAACTTAATCCAAATAACCACCACAATTTTGCCATAGCTGTTCCTCTAGCCGCGTTCACGGCGTTTCATCCGACGATTAAAGAAGCTTTGCAGCGAATCGGCGTAACGCCCATCAGTTTGCAAACTCATATGATCAACGCCCAAGGCCCGTAGTTCGGCCACATGGCTTTGGTGCTGAGCTTCGGCCTGCTTTTCAAACATGTCGCGTAATTTTTCATTACGCAAATCGACGACCAACTCTTGGCCGGTTTCAGCATCTTGTAGCCGTACCAAGCCAACCTTGGGCAATTTACGTTCGCGTGGATCTTCTACGCGCACTGCGACGACATCATGGCGACGCGCGGTAATCCGCAACGGTCGAATCCAATTATCGAGCGAGCGAAAATCCGAGATGATAAAGACCAAGGCTTTGCCTTCGACCACGTTATTGAGGTAATCTAAGGCTTTGGTGATGTTGGTGCCGCGATGCTCAGGGTCGGTTGTGAGCAACGAGCGCACAATTTGCATCACATGGTTGCGGCCTTTGCGCGGCGGGATAAAGCGTTCAACTTCCTCAGTAAACAGCAGCATGCCCACGCGATCGTTATTGCGTACTGCCGAAAATGCCAAGGTTGCGCATAATTCGGCTTCCAGTTCGCGTTTGAGTTTGCGGGTGGTACCGAAATCTGCCGAAGCACTCATATCGACCAACAGCATCACGGTCATCTCGCGCTCTTCGACGAAGCGCTTGATAAACGGACGACCTGTCCGCGCCGTAACATTCCAATCGATCGCACGGACATCATCGCCAGGCTCGTATTCGCGAATTTCATCGAACTCAACGCCACGCCCCTTGAAGCTGCTCATGTACATGCCAGCAAACACACCAGTTACCAACTTGGTCGTTTTCAATTCAATGAAGCGCACTTGGCGCATGAGTTCTTGTAAGTTCATGATGTATCCGCAATTGATCCACGAAGGACACGAAGTGCACGAAGCTTGGAACCGCTAAGAGCACGAAGCACGCGAAGGTTTCATCTCTCAAAATCCAGTGTCAATTCCTTACTAGTCTCTGACCTCTGAATCCTGACCCTTATGCTCTATGCTCTATGTTCTATGGCTACGGCACCCGCACCCGATTGAGAATTTGAGCGACCAAGTTTTCCGAAGTGATGTTTTCGGCTTCGGCTTCGTAGGTGGCGATCAAGCGGTGGCGCAGCACATCCAAGGCCATATGTTTAACGTCATCGGGCGTGACATAGGCGCGGCCTTGCAAGAAGGCGGCTCCTTTGGCGGCCAAGGTCATAAAAATTGTGGCCCGTGGCGATGCGCCAAATTCAATATAAGGCTTGATTTGGGCCAAGCCATATTGCTCAGGTTTACGGGTGGCAAACACCAAATCCAAAATATAATGCTTGACCCGATCGTCAATATAAATTTGATGGAAAATCTTGCGAGCGTTATCAAGCTCCTCGATCGTCATTGTTGTGCTCATTTTGGGGGTGGTTGCCCCAGTCATGCGATTGAGAATTTCGTATTCTTCCTCGCGGGTGGGATAATCGACCACCACTTTGAGCATAAAACGGTCAACTTGAGCTTCTGGCAAGGGGTAGGTTCCATCGTTTTCAATGGGGTTTTGGGTTGCCATCACCAAATACGGGTGGGGCAATTTAAAAGTATCTGAGCCAATCGTCACTTGGCGCTCTTGCATGGCTTCGAGCAAGGCACTTTGCACTTTGGCTGGGGCACGGTTAATTTCGTCGGCCAGCAAAAAGTTGGTAAAAATTGGCCCTTTTTTAATCGAGAAATCGCCAGTGCGTTGATTGTAAATTTGCGTGCCAATCAAATCGCCAGGCAACAAATCGGGGGTAAACTGAATCCGTTCAAATTGGGCATGAATCCCTTCGGCCATGCTTTTAACCATCAAGGTTTTGGCCAACCCTGGAACACCTTCAATTAATAAGTGACCATTGGCCAACAAACCAATCAAGATGCGTTCAGCTAAGGCCCGCTGCCCAACAACAATTTTTCCTACTTCGCCCACAAGGCTTTGCAAGGCCTCGCCTGCGCGGCGTACATCGCTACTATTTGTTTCCAAGGTGAACCTCGCACGTCAACAACGGGTAGCCGAATCTTTTTCTGTTGTCGATAATACCATAACCTTGGGCCAAAAACCCGCTTTTTTAGCTGCGTTTAAGCCAATTCTCACCATACTTAAGCTATGAAGAAATAATGAAGACCGCTGCTAGGCTACTGTACCTAGGCAAAATGCTTAAAAATTACCAAACAAGCTGTGATGTTCACGACAATCAGGTTAATGCCTGATACCCATCCCCTGTGGGGGCAGGTATACTGAGCTTGTGCCTTACGACCGTTGCCAAGCTGCCAACGGTTGTTTTAATGAATACCGTTTGAAAGGATGCTTCCGTGAAGAAGTTGAGTCTTGCACTCTTGCTTGTTGTTTCGTTAACTTTAGCTGCTTGTGGTGGAGAAGCTGCCACGACCGCCCCATCAACAGATAACGGCGCTGCAACCAGCGCACCCAGCACCGGTGGCGGTAGCTCGACTCTGACGATTGACGCTGCGGCTGGTGGGACTTTGGCTTTTGCCGCAACGGCAGCCGAAACCACTGCTGGAGAAGTAACTGTAACTTTCAATAACCCAGGTGCTTTGGCCCACAATCTGGTTATTGTCAAAACTGGCGAAGAACAAGCTGCGGTTGATGCCTCGATGGCTTCAGCTCCCGACTTCTTGCCACCAGCCGATAAGGCCTTGGGTCATAGCAAAACGATTGCTGCTGGCGCAAGCGATACCTTCACCGTCAGCTTGCAACCAGGTACCTACAGCTTTATCTGTACCTACCCAGCCCACTATGCTGCTGGCATGAAGGGCACTTTGACCGTCAAATAAGCAACGAGTAAGCCTCGTAGCAACCAACGCGAATGGAACGCCCATTCGCGTTTTGGTTTAATTCACTACATAGATTTTTGAGATTCTTAACCTCGATATGACCAACACTTAACAATTGGCAACTACCCTACAAGCTGTATAGTTTGTGGAGTGTTGGGCTGTGCTACAACGATTTTTTTTGCTTTGCTGCCTCGTAACGTTGGCTGGATGTGGTGCAACTGCCGCCCAACCGACGGCTACAAGCCTCCCCGCGACAGCAACACCCGCACCAACCACCCTCGCTCAAGCAACTCCTGCAGTAACGGCGAATCCAGCTTTGCGCGGCACAATCGTGATCGATGGCTCTAGCACGGTGTTTCCAATTACTGAGGCAGTTGCCCGTGAGTTTGCCCTGACTGCGCCGAATGTTCAAGTGCAATTGGGCGTGAGCGGCACTGGTGGCGGGTTTAAGAAGTTTTGTGCTGGCGAAACGGTGATCTCCGATGCTTCACGCCCAATCAAGCAGAGCGAAGCCGCCGAGTGTGCCGCCAACCAGATTGATTTTGTGGAAATTCCGGTGGCCTTCGATGGCCTCTCGTTGGTTGCCAACCCCAGCAATACATGGCTCGAATGTATGACCGTGGCCGAATTGAACACGCTCTGGCAGCCGGATGCGACCAATATTATTACCAATTGGCGTATGTTGCGACCCATTTGGCCAACCAGTACCTTGCAATTGTATGGCGCGGGTCAAGATTCAGGCACCTTCGATTATTTCACCAGCGCAATTGTTGGAACTGAGGGTTCCAGCCGTAGCGACGTGATTAGCAGCGAAGACGATTATCTGATTGCTCAGGATATTGCGGGCGACCCCAATGCTTTGGGCTATTTTGGTTATGCCTACTATCGCGAATATCAAGAACGCCTGAAACTAATTGCGGTCGATGCTGGCAATGGTTGCGTCCTGCCTTCTGAGCAAACGATTGCTGATGGCTCGTATCAACCACTTTCGCGGCCAATTTTCATTTATGTCCGCGCCGATGCCTTAGATCGGGCTGAAGTGGCGGCGTTTGTTGATTTTTATCTCAGTGATTTGGCGCGGGTGGTGGCTGACGTGAAATATGTGCCCTTGCCAGCCCGGGCCTATCAATTTGCCCAAGAGCGCGTGCAACAACGCAAACTTGGCTCGTTGTTCGAGGGTGGTTCGCAAATCGGGGTTTCGATCGAACGCTTGCTTGAGCTAGAAGGACAATAAGCGATGCGGCTTTCTTTTCGCACAAAATTGCTTGGCTCAATTGCCCTCGACTTGGCCTTGATGATCGCCTTGGGTGTTTTTGCGTTAAACGGCTTTAGCAACGTTTTTCAAAAAGCCTCAATGATTGAGCAAATTACCATTCCTTCACTCGATTTGAGCGATCGGATTAATTTTATCAGCACAAAATATCATGCCTTGCAGCTTGAATATATTATAAACAATAGTGATGCTGATAAAGCCCGCATCGAAGGCGAAATGCAAGCGTTCGAGCAACAAATGGATAATGCGTTTGCTGCATATCGCCAACTTGATACCACTATGGTCGAAGGCGAAACCTTGAACGCGGTGGCGATGGCTTGGCAACGCTTTGTGCAAGAAACCAATGAACAATTTTTGCCAACTGCGCGTTTGAGCAATACTGGCAGTGTACAGCCAGCGCTCAATCGCCTCAATCCCTATTACGAAGATGTGCTTAGTGCCACCGATATTTTGGGTCAGTTGAGCCAAAATCAAGCCAACGAGGCCTTGGTTTCGGTTGGTCAAACCTTTGAATCAGCGCGTTTGGTGATTTATGGCGAAATTGCTTTTACTGTGCTGCTTTCGGGGGCAATTGGCTTGATGTTGGCAACCCGCACGGCACGACGGATTCGTAATCTGACTGATGCCACCGTGGCTGTGGCTGGTGGTGATTTGGAACGCACGGTGCAAGTGCGTGGCGGCGATGAATTGCAAACCTTGGCAAGCAACTTCAACAGCATGGTGCGCAGCTTGCGCGAACATCGCGATATGCTTGAACTGCGCAATGCTGAACTGGCCGAGAGTTTGTATGTGCAACAACAATTGACCGAGGATATTATTCGGCGCAAGCAGGCCGAAGAGATTGCTTTACGCGCTCAGGCAGCAGCCGAAGCGGCGAGCCAAGCCAAAAGTATGTTTGTGGCAACCATGAGCCACGAATTGCGCACCCCGTTGAATGCAATTTTGGGCTATACCCAACTCCTGCATCTCGGAGCCAAAGCGCGAGGTCAAGAAGATGTTTTGCCACAGCTTGAGCGAATTCGCTTGGCGGGCAAACATCTGCTCACCTTAGTTTCAAATGTCCTCGATTTCTCCAAAATTGAGCATGGCAAGATGAACCTTGATCTTGGCGATGTGCAATTGGCCAGCTTAGTTGATGAAGTGATGGGGATTGTTCAGCCCTTAGCTGAAGCTCGTTTTGATCAACTGACGACTGAATTTGCTAGCACCAGCCTGATTTACAGCGATGGTGGCAAAATTCGCCAGATTTTATTCAACTTATTGAGCAATGCGATCAAATTTACCGAAGCTGGCACAGTGACCCTGCGCGTGTGGGATGAGCAACGTGCTGGCGAGCCATGGCTGATATTTGCGGTCAGCGATACTGGCATCGGTATGGCTCCTGATCAATTACGGCGTTTGTTTAAGCCATTTGTCCAAGCCGATGAATCGACGACCCGCACCTATGGCGGGACTGGTTTAGGTTTGGCGCTTAGTCAGCAACTTGCAGCGATGCTTGGCGGCTCGATCAGTGTTGAAAGCTGCCCCAATGTTGGCTCGACCTTTACATTGCAGATACCCGTTCAATGTCCAGAGCAATCTGAAGCTACGCTG
Organism: Herpetosiphon sp.; assembly: GCF_003512625.1. Classification (NCBI taxonomy): domain Bacteria; kingdom Bacillati; phylum Chloroflexota; class Chloroflexia; order Herpetosiphonales; family Herpetosiphonaceae; genus Herpetosiphon; species Herpetosiphon sp. The sequence goes on from NZ_DOPT01000021.1 coordinate 83,655, forward strand.
GTGATGGCAGCATCGCCACTGGTTAATTCGAGCGCTGTGGCCTGATACCCAACCAACTTAGGAGGATTCCCATGGGGATGATTTTAGTTGTTGATGATAATGGCGATAATCGTTTCTTGCTTCAACAGATGTTATCGTTGAATGGCTATAGCGTGATTAGTGCTGTAAATGGGCAAGATGCCCTTGATAAAGTGCATAATACCACTCCCGATTTGGTGCTGATGGATATGGCGATGCCAGTTAAAGATGGCTGGACGGCAACCGCCGAATTGAAGGCCCAAAGCCGCTATTCGCATATTCCGGTGATTGCGGTAACTGGGCATACCACCTACAACGAGCTATCACGTGCCACGGCGGCTGGCTGTATCGATCATCTCGAAAAGCCGATCGACTATGAAGTGCTTGTGCGTAAAGTGGCCCAATATCTAAAAAAAAATGAAAAACAATTGGCGCTAGGCGCTTAAGTTTTTTAATCAATAACTACTTGCCCTATCACGCTGGTGATGGGGCATTTGGCGTGTGCTCTGCTATACTAGGCCAATATCAACAGGAGGATCAACAATGGAACCAATTAGCATTGGAATTATTGGCGGTAGCGGGCTATATGCAATGGAAGCCCTGACCGACCGCAGCGAAATACAACTTACAACCCCATTTGGCGATCCCAGCGATGCTGTGATTGTTGGCAATTTGGCTGGGCAACGGGTGGCATTTTTGCCGCGCCATGGCCGTGGGCATCGCTTTACCCCCTCAGAAGTACCCTATCGTGCCAATATTCATGCGCTCAAACAATTGGGAGTACGTTTTATCTTGGGTGTCAGTGCGGTTGGCAGCTTGCGCGAAGAGTTGGTACCAGGCCATTTGGTTATTCCCGATCAAGCGATTGATCGCACCAAGGGCGTGCGGCCTGCGACCTTCTTTGGCGAGGGCGTGGTAGCGCATGTGGCGTTTGGCGAGCCAGTTTGCCCGTATTTGAGTGCTTTGGTGAGCCAAGCGGCGCATTCAGCCAGCAACACAACCGTGCATGATGGTGGAACCTACTGCTGCATGGAAGGGCCGCAGTTTTCGACGAAGGCTGAGTCGGAGCTTTATCGCAGTTGGGGTTGCTCGATAATTGGCATGACCTTGCTGCCCGAGGCCAAACTTGCGCGAGAGGCCGAAATTGCCTATGCCAATCTTTCATTGGTTACCGATTACGATTGCTGGCATCCCGATCATGATAATGTAACGGCAGCGATGGTGGTTGAAACAATCAATCGTAATGTCACAGCGGCTCAATCGACAATTGCCGCATTAATTCCCTTGATTGATCCGACGGCAGTTTATCCAGCGCATTCAGCATTGGCCCATGCCGTGATGACTGCTCCAGAAGCGATTCCTGCGGCAGCGCGTGAACGTTTGGCCTTGCTTTATCGTGGCTAGGGTGGTAAACGTGATTAAACAAAAACCCAGCACCACGTGGTGCTGGGTTTTTGTTGAAGTCCGCGAGAGAGACTATTCCAACGCGTCTGAAACGGTTTGGAATTTTTCGTTGACATTTTGGCCGAGCAAGGTCAAAACGGCAATAACGACGATCGCGATCAAAGCGAGGATCAAAGCGTACTCGACCAAGCCTTGGCCTTCTTCTTTAGCAAAAAATGAACGAAACATTGCAGTATCTCCTTACGAGAGAAATAGAATTACAATGCACAGATTGTATGCGACGATAGTTTGAATGCCAATAGGCTATTAGTACTATAGATGGTACTTATCATGTGTGATTTTTATGTTTATTAACTATAATGCTGGATGGTCACTATCGAAAGGATCGCGCAGTAGGGATAATCGTGAGTGATTTGTCGCTATTTCATGTAGAGTTAGCGGCTATTCAGTGTATTGAGGAGTGTTGCCCAGATGAGGAAGTCAATTTGATTGGTTAGGTAAAGCTGTTAAACAAAAAACCAGCACCACTTGGTGCTGGTTTTCGTTGAAGTCTACGAGGGAGACTATTCCAACGCGTCTGAAACGGTTTGGAATTTGTCGTTGACATTTTGGCCGAGCAAGGTCAAAACGGCGATAACAACAATAGCGATCAAAGCGAGGATCAAAGCGTACTCGACCAAGCCTTGGCCTTCTTCTTTAGCAAAAAATGAACGAAACATTGCGTGTCTCCTTACGAGAGAAGTAGAATTACAATGCACAGATTATATGCGACAATAGTTTGAATGCCAATAGGCTATTAGTACTATAGGGAGTGTTTATCATGCGTGATTTTATGCTCACCATTAGTCTAGCTGGCTATAAGGGTACTAGTGCTATGCTGATTGAGATATAGCTACTCCTATGCTAACCGCGATTAAACAAAAAACCAGCACCACGTGGTGCTGGTTTTTTGTTGAAGTCTACGAGAGAGACTATTCCAACGCGTCTGAAACGGTTTGGAATTTTTCGTTGGCGTTTTGGCCGAGCAAGGTCAAAACGGCGATAACGACGATCGCGATCAAAGCGAGGATCAAAGCGTACTCGACCAAGCCTTGGCCTTCTTCTTTAGCAAAAAACGAACGAAACATTGCGGTATCTCCTTACGAGAGAAGTAGAATTACAATGGAGGGATTGTATGCGACAATAGTTTGAATGCCAATAGGCTA
>NZ_DOPT01000021.1:86404-90583 GCF_003512625.1 Herpetosiphon sp.
ACTATAATGCTGGATGGTCACTAGCGAAGGGAGCGCTCAGCAAGGATAATCGTGAGTGATTTGCCGCTATTTCATGTAGAGTTAGCGGCTATTCAGCGTATTGAGTAATGTTGCCCAGACGAGGAAGTCGATTTGATTGGTTGGGTAAAGCAGTTAAACAAAAAACCAACACCAAGTGGTGTTGGTTTTTCGTTGAAGTCTACGAGGGAGACTATTCCAACGCGTCTGAAACGGTTTGGAATTTTTCGTTGACGTTGTTGCCGAGCAAGGTCAAAACGGCGATAACAACAATAGCGATCAAAGCGAGGATCAAAGCGTACTCGACCAAGCCTTGGCCTTCTTCTTTAGCAAAAAATGAACGAAACATTGCAGTATCTCCTTACGAGAGAAATATTGATTACGATGTGGACATCATATCCGACGATAGTTTGAATGCCAATAGGATGTTAGTCCTATCAAGATAGGTGATTAGGGTGAAGGTACGACTGCTACAACCCGAGTACCCCTGCCTACAGTGCTTTCTATGCCCATTTGGCCACGTAAGAGCACTTCGGCCTGTTGACGTAAGCTGGCTATCCCCATATTGCGTTTACCTGTTGGGTCGTTGAGGGTTTCGGCAACATGGAAGCCAGCCCCATCGTCCTCAATCGCAATTTGAATGCGGCTAGCATCAGCCTCAAGGATAATTCGGACATGCGAAGCATTGGCGTGGCGTTGCACGTTATTCAGCGCTTCTTGGACAAAACGGAAAATCGTTACTTCATAATGACTAGGCAAGCGGGTTTCCAAACCTTGTACCATTAAATTGATCTCGATATTGTTTTTATCGCCAAATTCTTGGCTATAACGCTTGAGCGTTGGCAACAACCCTAAATCGTCAAGGGTCATCGGGCGTAAATCGAAGATAAAACGCCGTGTATCTTGCAACACAGTATTGATCGCCGTTTTGAGGCTAGACATCTCTGAACGAGCCTGATTGGTATCGTGATCAAGGAAGCGTTCGCAAATTTCGGCGCGTAACACCAAGTTACTCATCGATTGAGCTGGGCCATCGTGCATTTGCAACGAAATCCGCAGGCGCTCCTTTTCTTGGGCTTGAATAATCGCGGCAATTTGTTCTTGTGGATTAACGTGTGGCAAGTTTGAAATGGTTGTTTCGGCCACAACGCTGACCTCATCGAGGCTTTGAATCAGTTTTTGCAGCGTATCTTGTTGTTCGCGCAGCACTTGTTGTTTAGTTTGCAGTTGCTCCACTTGGCTGCGCATCATTTGGACACGGGTTTGAACCTCTTGGGCCGAAGTGTAGAAATTTTTAATATCAACTTTTTCATAGCGCTCGAAATTGACTTCCATATCGCGACGGCGACTGGAAACCGACATTTCACGTTGCGACATTTTATCGACTTCAGCTTGATTTTGGCGAACCAAGGCATCAAGTTCGGTCATTTGGCGACGAATGCGGTCTTGTTGGTCACGCAATTCTTTTAATAATGCGTCTTTGTCGGCTGCCATAAGCCCTCCAATTCGATGGTGGTGCGTGAATGAAATTATACTGGTGGCGATTTTACTGCGTCAATTATACCCAGCGACGCAGCACTAAAACGGCGTTGGAGCCACCAAACCCAAACGATTCTTTAACTGCGAGATTAATTGTTTGCTGGCGAGCACCTTCAACCACAAAATCCAAATCACAATCAGGATCGCCTGCTTGCCAATTAATTGTTGGCGGTAGCACTTGATCGCGTAAAGCTAAGATCGTCGCAACTGCTTCGAGCGCTGAGCTTGCACCCATCGCATGGCCGGTTGCACCTTTGATCGCTGAAATTGGCACATGTTTGGCGTGTTCACCAAAAACTGCTTTGATGGTAGCGGCTTCAGCGGCATCGCCCAGCTTGGTACCAGTGGCATGGGCATTAATATAATCGACATCGTGAATGCTAATTTGGGCACGTGCTAAAGCTTTAGTTAATGTTAATGTTTGGTGTTCTAAATCGGGTGCCACAATGCTCCCACTGGCGGTCGTCGCAGCTGAGGCCATAATCTCGGCTAAAATGGGTGCATTGCGGGCTTTGGCATGCTCCAAACTTTCGAGCACAAATGCGCCGGCACCTTCCGCCAAGACTAAACCATTGCGATCAGCGCTGAAAGGGCGGCAGGCACGACTTGGGTCGCTCAGGTCGCTGGCGAGTACGCGCAAGGGCTTCCATGCTGCATACATGCCCTTGGTAAGTGGCGCATCGGAGGCTCCAGCAACCGCAGTTTCAATCACGCCAGCCCGAATCAGATCGGCGGCAATGCCAATCGCTTGCAAGCCTGAGGCGCAGGTTGCTGAAATTAAGGTGCTTGGGCCGTGCAAATCAAAGACGGTACAAAGATGTGGCAGCACGGCGGCGGGCATACAGGCTGGCACGGTATCTGCCCGTACTTTGCCATTGGTGAACCAATTTTCGTAGCAAGCTTCGATCGTCGAAATCGTGGTATAGCCTGTGCCCCATAAGACAGCGGTATCTTGAGGCAGGCCGTTGGCCATGGTAATCGCTTGCTCCACGGCATGATGGGCCAAGCTGATCATACGATCAGGCTGGCGGCGATGGCTGGTGAGCAATGGTAAATCGGGGGTTGCGCCACCAACCACCGGATCTTTGTAGGGTGCTAGGTCGGGCAGTGGCTTGACCCCGCTTTGGCCTGCCAACAAGGCCGCCCAATACGCTTCAATATCATTCCCAAGGGCGCTGCAAATCCCGATTCCGGTGATGACAACTCGCTGTTTCATAGAGGCTCCTCTGCGCTGCCGACCTACCACAGGCTCCATTGTCGTGGTATGGCTTGGTGGTTTCGGGGTTATGATGCTACTGTTCATTGTAGCGGGGAGTGTATCCAATGTCGAATATCTATCTGGGCTGTGCGATTTGGGGCTATCGGCCTTGGGTTGGCCAGTTTTTGCCTGCTGCAACCAGCAACGCCGAAATGCTCAAGGCCTATGCTGAACGCCTAACGACGGTGGAAATTAACGCTACCTTTTATGCAGTGCCCGATCAGCCCACGGTGTTGCGTTGGGCGAGCGATACACCAGCTAGCTTTCGTTTTTGCCCAAAAATTCCGCAAGCCATTAGCCATAGTGGCAATTTGGCCCAGCATGTGGCTCAAACTCAAGCCTTTATCGCCCAGATGCAGTTGCTTGGCCCAAAACTTGGCCCGATTTTTCTACAACTTGGCCCAGCCTATAGCCCCGCCAATTTTAGCGATTTGCAGCAATGGCTGGCGGCTTGGGATCGTAATGTCGCTTTGGCGGTTGAAGTGCGCCATCGTGGTTGGTTTGCAGCACAAGCAGCCCAGCGCTTAAACAATCTATTAGCTGAGCATGGTGTTGGCCGCGTTTTAGTTGATGTTCGACCAATTAATACTGGCGTAACCAAAGATCAAGTCATTTTAGATGCGCGACGTAAAAAGCCTAACGTACCCTATCATGTCGATGTAACTGCGCCGTTTGTGTTGCTACGCTTTATGGGCCACCCCGATTTAGCGATTGATCAGCCGTTGCTGGCGCAATGGGCCGATACGATTGTGGCAATGTTAAATGATGGCCTGACGGTCTATGCGTTTATGCATTGCCCCGTTGAAGAGCGTTCGCCAGAGATGTGCGAAATCTTGGCGCAGGCCTTGGTAGCACGCGGGATTGACTACCCCTTGCCCACGCCGCCAGCGCCAATTCAACAACTTTCGATGTTTTGATCAAACTGCGGCTTCGTGGTACTGTTGCCAGTGGGAGTACATGGGGTCTGGTGGCCTCGTCAGTCTTCAAAATTGGTCGGCGCTATGACGAATAGCGTTGGTGTGTTCGATTCGCACGTACTCCCGCCAGACCCTAATTCACGAGCCAAATTGCTGAGGAAATCGCTATTTGCGTTTCCGCCAAAAGGTGTGTTATAATCGGCTTTCGTGCGAGTTGTGACATTTAAACAAGTCAACTTTATCTGGGTAAGTGTACCCCGCACACCATAACGTAGAACCACAGTAGGGAATGGTCAATTAAGGAGCCGCAGGGCGCGACTACCAATTTTCCATTCCTGTTCCGTTGTCTTTTTGTCAGCGGCTAACGGTATTTGTAATAGCAGGAGCCACAACCAACATGGCTAAGCAAAAGTTTGAGCGGAATAAGCCCCACATCAACATTGGGAC